>NZ_JASCPP010000032.1:0-56750 GCF_029959745.1 Pseudomonas sp. PS01298
CGGTGTGTCAGTCAACAAATTCATTGCTGATCCACCGCATTCGCGAGCAAGCCCGCTCCCACATTTTTGACCGTGTCCGGCTTCCTTACCCTGTGAAATCAGCTTTTCTGTGGGAGCTGGCTTGCCTGCGATGGCATCAACTGGGTATGCCTGATGTACCGAGTTGCCTGCATCGCGGGCAAGCCAGCTCCCACATTTGAACTCACTCCAACTGAAAACCCGGTCGGCTCTAAGGCCGCCGCGCTCTTGCTTTTGATCTAGAAGCGCCCCGTCAAACACGCTCCAAAGCCGGAGTGAGGGCACACCGAGCCTAGGCGAGGTGCCGAGTGTTGGGGCGAAGGCCTTTTGCTTACTTTTGGGCCTTTCCAAAAGTAAGCCGCTGTAAGAGCGGAACCCTAAGTGGCCGTTACCGCAGCAACGGATATGTACTCAAACTCAAACCCAACCCCCACCCAGTTATATCCATAGCACCAACCGATATTGGTATATACCAGATCACTCCCTTATAAATCGCCCCCATCAAAGAACGTTGTGCTGGAGTAGCAAACGATGGTGTCGGTAAAGGTAATGCTGGAGTACTTCCACCCCTGGCCAAACTCGGCCGGTCTGTACCTGGCACGCGAACGCGGCTGGTACGAAGAACTCGGCCTGGATGTAGAACTGGTCGTCCACGACCCCTACCACGGCGACACCCTGCAACACCTGCTGACCGGCGCCGCAGACTTCGGCATCTTCCCCAGCAACCGCCTTCTCGTACGCCGTGGCCTGGGCCAGGCGCTGCAAGGCATCGCCGCCATCAACCACGCAGGCCTGGAGTCGATCCAGACCCTCACCGACTCCGGCATCCGCCGCCCCCGCGACCTGGTGGGCAAACGCCTGGCGCTCAACCCGACGCCACGCGGCCTGGCCATGGTGCGTCATTTGGTCAGCCGCGATGGCGGTGATCCGGACGGCGTGATCCTGGTGGACAGCGGCGTGCGCGAACTGCGGCCCGAGCAACTTGCCGAGGGTATTGCCGATGCCAGCTTCGGCGGCTACTGGGCCTGGGAAGCGCTGATGCACAGCCCCATCGACGCCGAGCGTCGCGTCGTGTTGCCGGTGGATGAGATCGGCGCACCGGCCTATCACAGCTACCTGCTCGGCGCCCATGAGCGCACCCTGGCCGACAAGCCCGACCTGGTGCGTGATTTCCTCGCGGCCACCGCAAAAGGTTACTTGGCCGTGGCGCAAGATCCGTCAATCGCGCTCACCGCCTACGAACACACCACGCCGTATTTCCCCGCTGAACTGTTGAGCGCCTCGCTGCATAAAATCGCCCCGACGTGGTTGCACAGAGGCCGCTGGGGCGAGCAACGCCAGGCGCTTCTGCAAACCTACGCCGAGTGGTTGCACGAGCATGCCGTGCTCGACAACCCGCAGGTCTGGCAAGGCGCGACCAGCAACGCCTACCTGCCAGAGGTAAGCGCATGACCCCCCAACGCACCGCCCACGGCCTGGGGCTGGAGCCGGTCGCCGCCGACTGGCCGGCCCTGCATGAAGCCGACATCGAGCAGCTGCTGGTTGACTACCCCCAACTGGGCCCCTTGCACAGCCTGCATTGGCACAGTCCACGGCCGTTTTCCGCCGCGGGGTTGATCACCACCGGCGCTGGCACGCTGTTCGTCAAACGCCATCACCAACAGGTGCGCCAAGCGGCGTGGCTGAAAGAAGAGCATCGCCTGATCGCCCATCTGCATCGCCAGGGCGCACCGGTGGCGGCAGTGGTATCGAACCAGCATGGCGCCACGGCGACGGGGCAAGGTGAGTGGACGTATGAAGTGCACCACGTTGCCGAGGGCCTGGACTTGTACCGCGATGCGCTGTCGTGGTCGCCGTTTCAAAATACCCGGCATGCGCTCGCCGCAGGCCAGGCGTTGGCCCGTCTGCACCTGGCGGCCGAAGCCTACGACGCCCCTCAACGCCAGACCCCGGTGCTGCTGGCCAACGCACGGTTGATTGAACAATCAAACCCGCTGGAAGGCATCAGCAGCCCCTACCTCGCCGACAAGGAGTGGCGCACTCAACTCGGCGAGTTGCTGTTGCCGTGGCACGCAGAACTGCATCCACTGCTGCGTGAACAACCACCGCTGTGGACCCACAACGACTGGCACGCCTCCAACCTGCTGTGGAACGCCGACGACAGCGTTTCCAGCGTGCTGGATTTTGGCCTGGCCGACCGCACTTTCGCCCTGTTCGACCTGGCCACTGCCATCGAACGCAACGCCGTGCCCTGGCTGGACCTTGATACGGGTAGCGTAGCGCGCGCCGATCTCGACAGCGTGGATGCCCTGCTCGCCGGGTATCACCAAGTACGCCCATTGAGCACCCGCGACCTGCTCACCCTCAGCGCCCTGTTGCCGCTGGTGCACGTGGATTTCGCCCTGTCCGAGGTGGCGTATTACCAGGACGTGGTGGGCTCCACCGCCAGCGCCGATATCGCCTATTACGCCTACCTGCTCGGCCATCTGCGCTGGTTCGCCGGTGCCGAAGGGCAACGTTTGCTTGGCCATATCCGGCGTAAAAGCGTATGAGCATGCTGGTCGATACTCAGTGGCTGCACGCGCATCGGGCTGATCCCACGCTGGTGATACTGGATGCCACGGTGGTATTGCCGTCGCCGGCGTTCGATGGTGATTACCGCGTCCAAAGCGGCGAAGACGGCTGGTCGCAGGCGCATATTCCAGGCGCTCGACACGCAGATTTATTGACTGACTTGGCCGACACCCACGCCAGTTTCAGCTTCGCCCTGCCAACGCCTGAAGCGCTGGTAAACAGTTTGGCCAAGCTCGGCGCCGGCCAAGGGAAAACCCTGGTTATCTACGACCGTGCCGATGGTTTCTGGGCCGCTCGCCTGTGGTGGATGCTGCGCGGCGCAGGCGTCGACGCCCAGGTACTCGATGGCGGGTTCAACGCCTGGCGCGCGGCCGGTTTGCCGGAACACAACGGCCCAGCCGAGCCGGTCATGCCGGTGCAACCCTGGGCAATCAACCCGCGTGCCGGGCTGTGGATTGACCGCCGCGGCGTCGAAGCCATCGTCGCCGGGCAAGCACCCGGCGTGTTGATCTGTGCCCTTGGCGCGGCGCTGTTCGAAGGCACCGCGCCCACCCGCTACGCCCGACGCGGGCACATCCCCGGCAGCCAAAACCTGCCGGCCCGCGAGTTGTTCGACGCCCACGGCCGCTACCTGCCCAAGGATGCCCTGGCCCTGGCCATCGGCCCCACGCTGCTGCACAGTGAAGGCCCATTGGTGCTGTATTGCGGCGGCGGCATCTCGGCCGCCGCCAACGCCCTGGCCCTGACCCTGCTGGGTCGCCAGGACATCGCCCTCTACGACGGTTCCCTGCAGGAATGGGCTGCCGACGCACGTTTACCAATGACTACCGGAGCAGCTCCGGCCTGACGCCACTTTCGGCGAACTCGGCTTTTTCATTTCGTACTGGCAACCCGTTCGTTGCGCAGCGCTGGGCAGCCTTTTGCCCGATAAAAGCGTACGGCAGCGGCGGTCCGGCCCTTGGAGCGCTCCTTACATGGCTACACCTTATCGCCACACCCTGCTCGCCTTGAGCATCACCCTCGCCGCAACTGCGGCGCATGCCCAGGAGGCGACCCTGGACACCGTCACCGTGGTCGGCCAGGAGGCCAGCGATTACCAGGCCAAAAAAGCCGCCGTGGCCGGCTTTGACAATGCTCCGTTGCTGGACACCCCGGCCTCGGTTGCGGTGATCACCGAAGCCCGCCTGAAAGACCAGCAGGCGCGCCTGCTCAGCGAGGTGTTGAAGAATGACGCCTCGGTGGGCGACAGCTATGCCCCGGTCGGCTACTACGAGAATTTCGTGGTGCGCGGCTTCGCCCTGAACCCGGCCAGCAGCTACAAGATCAACGGCCGCACCATCACCGGCGAGCAGAACGTGGCGCTGGAAAACAAGCAGCAAGTGGAAGTGCTCAAGGGCCTGGCCGGCCTGCAGAGCGGCGTGTCCGAACCCGGCGGGCTGGTCAACTACGTGAGCAAGCGCCCGGAGAATGTGCGCTCGGTGACGGTGTCCACCAACGAGCAGGGCGAGCGCTACCTGGCCACCGATATCGGCGGCTGGCTCGGCACCGAGCAACAGGTGGGCGTGCGCATCAACCTGGCCCACGAAGATATCCGCTCCTATGTCGAGCACGCCGACGGCAAGCGCGATTTCGCCTCCCTGGCGCTGGACTGGAACATCAGCCCCAACGCCTTGCTGCAGCTCAACGCCGAATACCAGAACCGCGAGCAGCGCTCGGTGCCGGGCTATCAATTGCTCGGCGGCACCGAGGTGCCGCACCACGTGTCGCCCAAGGACCTGCTGGCGTACCAGAGCTGGTCGAACCCGGTGGGCATCCAGTCGCTGAACCTCGACGGGCTGTTTGAATACCGCTTCAACGAAGCCTGGAAAGCCAGCTTCAGCGCGTCGCGCAGCCGCGTGGTGATCGACGACTACAGCACCTTCGCCTGGGGCTGCTACGGCGCCGCCAGTTGCGCGAACACCGCCGTGCCGAACCACTTCAGCGCCGAGGGCGACTACGACATCTCCGACTACCGCAGCCCCGACGACACCCGCAGCAACGAGGAAGCCCAGGCGGCCCTCAACGGCCAGTTCGACACCGGCTTTCTCAAGCACGACCTGACCTTCGGTACCACCGCCTTCCGCCGCCTGGTGGACCGGCGCAAGTCGGTCAACGAGTACATCGGCGAGGGTAATATCTACCAGTCGTCACCGGTACTGGAACCCTACGACGGCCCGTTGGGGCACACCTACCGACGCCTCGACAGCCGCCAGTACGGCCTGTTCGCCAGCGATCGCATCAGCTTCAACGAACAATGGCAAACCCTCCTCGGCGGGCGCCAGGTCCGCCTCGACGAAGAGACCTACAACCAGGCCGGCGCCACCACGCGTCATACCCAGCGCAGCGTGTTCCTGCCCCAAGTGGCGCTGATCTACAAACCGCGTCCAGACACCTCGCTGTACGCCAGCTACAGCAAAGGCCTGTCGCTGGGTGGCGAGGCCGCGTGGTTCAGCAGCAACGCCGACGAGGTATTGCCGCCGACCACCTCGCGCCAGCTGGAGGTCGGGATCAAGCGTGACTTCCAGCGCCTGAGCCTGACCGCTGCGCTGTTCCAGATTACCCAGGACCTGCAATACAACCGCCCCAACGACGACGGCAGCATCACCTTCGTGCAGCAAGGCAAGCAGAAAAATGTGGGGATCGAACTGTCGGCCAACGGCCGCGTGACTTCCGACCTGCAAGTGTCGGCCAGCATCGCGGCGATCCGCGCCGAAGTCGACGGCAGCGGCACCGATGACTACGACGGCCACCAGGCGATCAACGTGCCCAAGCTGCGTGCCAGCCTGCACGGTGACTACAACATACAGGCGGTACCGGGCCTGGCCCTGCTCGGCGGGGTGCAATACAGCGCGAGCAAATACGCCAACCGCGAGGCCACGGTGAAAGTCGACGACTATGCGGTATTCGATGTGGGCGGTCGCTACACCACCAAAGTCGGCGATTACGCTACTGTGCTGCGCCTGACCGTCGACAACCTGTTCGACAAACGCTACTGGCGGGACGTGGGTGAATCCGCAGGCGACGGCTACCTGTTCCTGGGGGCGCCGCGTACCGCACGGCTGTCCGCCACCGTCAATTTCTGAGGCTGAGTGTTTATGCGTAATCTGATGTTTGCCAGTGTCTGCCTGCTCTCCACCGCCCTGGTTGGCTGCCAGCAGCATCCGCCTGCCAACGACCAACTGGACGCGGTGCTGTGGACCCAGACCTCCATCGAACACGAGCTGATTTATCGCCAGGTATTCGCCAGCGCCACGCGCCAGCTGGACGCCGCGCTGGCCGATCCGACCTGGGACGCCCTGCCCTTGCCGCCGCGCAACCTCGCCGGGCTGCCACCGGCAGTGGTAGTGGATATCGATGAAACCGTGCTCGACAACGTGCCGCTCAACGCGCGGGACATCATCAACAACCAGGTGTATTCCTATGACCGCTGGAACACCTGGGTCGACCAGGCCAAGGCCCAGGCGCTGCCCGGCGCCGTAGCGTTCCTGCAAGCGGCCGATAAAAAAGGCATCACCGTCTACTACATCACCAACCGTGAACACAGCCAGGTCCAGGCCACGGTCGACAACCTGCGCCTGCGCGGTTTCCCGGTGCAGCGCAACGAACAGGTACTGGCCGCCAGCACCCCGACCGGCCACTGCGAACAGGCCGGTTATGGCAAGAACTGCCGCCGCCAGTGGGTGGCCGCGCATGCCCGTGTGCTGATGCTCGCCGGCGACTCGCTGGGCGACTTCGTACAGGCCGAGCACAACACCCTGGCCGACCAGCGCAAGGCAGCCGAACCGTACCTGGCCTGGCTCGGCCAACGCTGGTTCCTGCTGCCCAACCCTACGTATGGCAACTGGTACAGCGCGCCCTATGGCGACCAGGAAAAACTGCCCTTTGAACGCAAGCGCCAGCTCAAGCAACAGGCGCTGCCTCTAGAAAACTAGTCGTGTGAGAACCCTATGTCGCCACTGGAAATCGTCGCCGTGTTCTTCAACATCGCCGGGGTCTGGCTCACTGCACAGCGAGTGCGCTGGTGCTGGCCGGTCAGCGTGGTCGCGGTGTTGCTGTATGCCTGGATCTTCTTCGACGTGAAGCTGTATTCGGACATGCTCCTGCAGTTGGTCTTCGCCGTGCTGCAAGGTTATGGCTGGTGGCGCTGGAGCACCGGGCGCATCGAGGCGGGCAAGGTCCGCGTGGAACGCCTGCCACTCCGGGAGGCGTGGCGCCACCTGCTCGCGGGGCTGATCGGCGCCGTGGCCCTGGGTGCCGTGATGCACCACTTCACCGATGCCGCGCTGCCCTGGCTGGATTCGCTGCTCACCGCCTTCAGCCTGGTGGCGAGCCTGTGGGCGGCGCGCAAATACGTGGTCAGCTGGTGGCTGTGGATCCTGCTGGACGCGGCCTATGTGGGGTTGTTCCTGTACAAGGACCTGCAACTCACCGCCGCGCTCTACGCCGGCTTTGTAGGGCTGGCCGCCTATGGTTTGCGGGCATGGCAGCGTGACCTGCACCAGCAGGAACATATAACCAAAGCTTCGGTTTACAGCGTTTAATATCATTAAACACAAGTGCATCTATCGCGTTTAAATATAAAAAATCTCGCTTGGATGCTTTTATGAACTTACGCACTGCCGCCGCGCTCAGCGTCACTCTCCTTCTGGCCAGCCCGGCGGTCTTCGCCGGGCAGACCCTGGACCGCATCACCCAATCCAAGCAATTGGTCGGCGTGCTGATGGAGAATTACCCACCCTTCTCATTCCTCAACGAACAAAACCAGCTGGATGGTTTTGACGTCGACGTGACCAAGGCCGTCGCCGACAAACTCGGGGTGAAACTGAAACTTGAAACGCCGTCCTGGGAAGTCATCGCCGCTGGCCGCTGGAATGGCCGCTATGACGTGTGCATCTGCTCCATGACCCCCAGCGCCGCGCGCGGCCAGGTCTTCAACTTCCCGTTCGAGTACTACGCCTCGCCGGCTGTGGTCGTGGTAAACAGCAACGACGACACGATCAAGTCGGCAGCCGATCTCAGCGGTAAAAAAGTCGGCGTGGGCAGTGCGTCGACCTACGAGGCGTACCTGGCCAAGGACCTGGTGATCGAAGGCGCCAACACACCGATCGACTACCCGTTCAAGGCCGTGCAGGCAGTGCCCTACGACAACGAGACCATCGCTTTCCAGGACCTCGCGCTGGGCACCGGCAAGCGCCTGGATGCCATGGTCACCAACCTGGTCACCGCCAAGGAACGCATCGACCACGACCCACGCTTCAAGATCACCGGCGCGGTGCTGTACGCCGAGCCGAATGTGGTCGCCACCGAGAAGGGTGATCCACAATGGGATGCCAGATTGACGCAGATTCTCGCCGAGCTGAAAAGCGACGGCACGCTGGCGAAGATCTCGCAGAAATGGATCGGCTCAGACATCACCCAATGAGTGTTTTCCCTACCCCTCCAACCACGATCAAGCCGCCCGTGGCCAAGCGCACACGGCTGTCGTTCCGTGTGCGGCTATGGCTGACCTGGGGCGTGATGCTGGGCCTGTTCACCGCGATGTTCATGAGCTTTGACCTGCAGTTCGCCATCGTCGCCGCGAAGTGGCAGAACCTGGTGGGGCTGCACCTCTCGCCCCAGGGCTTTCTGCAAGGCGCGGCGCTGACGCTGTTCTTGTGTTTCTGCTCGATCTGGCTGTCGGTGGCCCTGGGTTTCGCCACCGCCCTGGCGCGCCTGTCGAGCAGCGCCGTGGCGTTCGGGATCGCCAGTTTCTATGCCTCGTTCTTTCGCGGCACGCCCTTGCTGATCCAGATTCTGCTGATCTACCTCGGCCTGCCTCAACTGGGCGTAGTGCCCGGCGCGATCAGTGCCGGGATCATTGCGCTGTCGTTGAACTACGGGGCGTACCTGAGCGAGATCTTCCGCGCCGGCATTCTTGGCGTGTCCCAGGGCCAACGCAACGCCGCCGCTGCACTGGGCATGGGCCGGGCCGTGACGTTCTGGCAGATCGTGCTGCCCCAGGCCATGCGCACCATTATTCCGCCGACCACCAGCCAGTTCATCTCGATGCTCAAGGACTCGTCCCTGGTCTCGGTGATGGGCGTGTGGGAGGTGATGTTCCTCGCGCAATCCTATGGCCGCTCGTCTTACCGCTATATCGAAATGCTCACCACGGCCGCCGTCATCTACTGGCTGTTGTCGATCGGACTGGAACTGATCCAGGCCCGGCTGGAACGGCACTACGGCAAGGCTTATCTCCACGGGCGATAGTCTGTCGCCGCACTTTTTTTGCACGCAGGAAGCACCATGTCCGATCCTACCCCACTGTTATTCGGCCTCTATGAACAAGCCAGTGTCGGCTGCGGCGGCGCGCCCAGCCTGTGGACCCACCCCAGCGATGAAAGGCTGGGCATCAACACCCTCAAATACTGGTCGAACCTGGCCCGCACGGCGGATGAAGCCAACCTCGACCTGATGTTTTTCGGCGACGTGCTGGGCTTTTACGATGTGTTCGGTGGCTCCGAAGCCATGGCGTTGAAATGGGCAGTGGAAGCCCCGGCCAACGATCCTTTAAGCATTATTCCGGCGCTGGTGGCCCTCACCGAAAAGCTCGCCTTCGGCGTCACCGTGACCACCACCTACGAGCACCCGTTCACCCACGCGCGGCGCTTCAGCACCCTCGATCACCTGTCTGAAGGGCGGATCGGCTGGAACATCGTCACCTCGTATCTGTCCAGCGCAGCGCGCAATTTCGGCCTGGAGCAGATGATCAAGCACGACGACCGCTATGAGCGCGCCGAGGAGTTTCTCGACGTGGTGTACAAGCTCTGGGAAGGCAGCTGGGCCGATGACGCGGTGCGCGCCGACAAACAGGCGCACACCTACGCCGATGGCGCCCGCGTGCGGCCGATCGCGCATGCCGGCGAGCATTACCGCGTGGCCGGGCCGCATCTGACCTCGCCGTCGCCGCAACGCACGCCGCTGCTGATCCAGGCCGGCTGGTCGGCGCGCGGTCGGCAGTTTGCGGCCAAGCACGCGGAGCTGGTGTTTATCGCCAAGTCCAATCCACTGGAAATCCGCCAGGGCCTCGAAGACATCTGGCGCCAGGCCGAAGCCCGTGGCCGCCGCGCCGCCGACGTGAAGTCACTGACCGTGCTGCGCATCGTCACGGCGCCCACCGCTATCGAGGCGCAGAAAAAATACGACACCTTGCAAAGCAACTATCACCTGCAAGCGCAGTTGGTGAGCTATGCCGGCGACACCGGCATCGACATCAGCCGCTACGCCGACAATGAAGCGCTGTCGACCCACACCGAAGGCATGACCTCCTACGTGATGAAACCCGATGGCAGCGGCAAGCCGCTGACTGCCGGCGAGGTGCGCCAGCGTTTTGCGAATGTCACCCGTGGCAGCGACCTGATCCTGGTCGGCACCCCGGAGCAGATCGCGCAAAAGATCGAGGAGCACGCCCGCATCTCGGGCACCAGCGGCTACATGCTCAACCCGCTGATCAGCCCCGGCTCGCTGAATGATTTTGTCGAACTGGTGATCCCGGCCCTGCAAAAGCGCGGCCTGTACCGCACCACCGCGCAAACCGGCACGCTGCGCTCGCGGCTCAGCGTCGACGGCAGTGATCGCCTGCCCGCCTCGGCGCATGGCGCCTCGTTCCGCTTTGCATAAAGCCTGCGTGGGAGCAGGTGACCTGCGCCAACAGGAACGGTAGAGTCTGCCCCACGTCATGCCTGCACACGGAACCCCAGGATGCCTTTCGACCCCATCTCGCCGCACTACCAGCGCATCCGCGAACAGATCGCCCACGACATCGCCGCCGGTGTACCCCAGGCCGACGAGAAATTTCCCTCCGAACGGGAGATGATCGAACGCTTCGGCTGCACCCGCGTCACCTTGCGCCAGGCCTTGCAGCAACTCGAGGCCGAGGGCCTGGTGTACCGCGAAAACCGCCGGGGCTGGTTCGTCAGCCCGCAGCGCATCCGCTACGACCCGACGCGTATCAGCGGCTTCATGGATTACGTCAGCGCCCAGGGCCGCACACCCCGCACCGAATGCCTGCACGCCGAACTGCGCCCGGCCGGCGCCTGGCTGGCCAAGCGCATGGGCCTGGCCTCGACGCAGGAGCCGGTGTTTTTCCTGCAGCGCCGCCGCTGGATCGATCGCCGCCCGGTGCTGCTGGAATTCAACGCACTGCTCGCCAGCTGGTGCCCCGGCCTGCTGGAAGCCGACCTCAATACCTCGCTGACCCAACTGCTGCGCGACCGTTTTGCGCGGGTGCAATCACGCTGTGAACTGCAGATGCACATCGGCACGGTGAATGAAGAACAGGCGGAGTTGCTGCAATTGTCGCCGGGCTCCACCAGTGTGTACCTGGAGCGCCTGAACTTCGGCGAGGACAACCAGGCGGTGGAATTCGACCAGGAATACTGGCGCCCGGATGCGCTGTCGATCGTGATGGAGACGCGGTATCCGGGTACGCGCTGATCCTGTGGGAGCCGGCTTGCAGGCGAAAATCTTTCGGGCACCGCGTTGTGGCTGGGTTGCCGCGTTATCGTTGACGATCTTCGCTGGCAAGCCGGCTCGTGCAAGGGTGTAACTGCCGCTGTTGCTTGCGTAACAACCTGCCGCCCGCGTGTTGCATAAGCAACGCGCCATCCGTGCCCGCTGGAAAATCCCGAATAAATTCATCGACTTAATTATGACAAAATGATGGCATATAGCTTGCTATCGATGTCAGCAGCTTACTCTTCAAAGAGCGGCCCCTGCGCGATGGGACGGCATTCCGCCTGCCCCGCGCTCAAGAATCGGATTTCTTAAGGGACCTTGCCATGCACTCGCTGCTTCGCAACCATCGCTACACCAAACCCGCCCGCCCGTTTGTCCTTGCCAGTGCGCCCTTCATGGCGTTGCTGGCCGGCGATGCGCTGGGGGCCGACAACCAGACCACGACTGCCCTGCCCCAGGTCACGGTGACCGCCCAGCGGCATGAAGAATCCGCCCAGGACGTGGGTATCGCCCTGACCGCGCTCAGCGGCCAGGACCTGCAGAACAAGGGTGTGACCAACGTCAACGAGCTGCAGAACTACGTGCCCAACCTCGACATCGCGCCGCAGTACGGCGGCGGCAACCCGTTGTTCCGCATTCGCGGCGTCGGGCTCAAGGATTACGGCAGCAACAACACCTCCACCGTCGGCGTGTACCTGGATCAGGTCGCCTTGCCCTACCCGATCCAGACCCAGGGCCAGCTCTTCGACCTGGAACGCGTCGAGGTGCTGCGTGGCCCGCAGGGCACGCTGTACGGGCGCAACAGCACGGCCGGCGCGATCAACTTCATCACCAACAAACCCACGCGTGAATTCCACGGTGGGCTGACCACCAGCTACGGCTCCTACAACGCCAGCAACGTCGAGGGGTTTCTCTCCGGGCCGCTCAGCGACACCCTGCGCGCACGCCTGGCGTTCATCACCGAACAAGGCGGCGCCTGGCAGGAGAACCGGGTGACCGGGCAAAGCCTGGGCGACAAGGACAACACCTCGGTGCGCGGCCAGTTCGATTGGGACGCCACGCCGGACATCAACTTCAACCTGACCGTGCATGCCGGCGAGGACAAGTCCGACAGCCGCGGCTCGTACCTGTACCAGGGGCTGAAACCCAACGCCAACGGCGCCGCCTACTCGAGCATCAGCCCGGAAAACGACGGCAAGAAAACCGGCTGGGGCCTCACCCCGGGCTTTGCCAAGCTCACCGGGCTGTCGGTGGGTGACAAGCCGCATCGCGACAACGACAACACCGGTTTCGCGCTCACGGGTACGTTCGACCTGAATGACCATTTGAGCGTGACCAGCATCACCGCATCCGACCGCTTCCGGCGCCGCGAATACATCGACTGGGACGCGTCGGTGATCCCGCAATCGGATGAATACTTCGACTCCAAGATCGAAGTGTTCTCCCAGGAACTGCGCCTGGCCTCCCACGACAACGAGCGCTTCAACTGGCAGACCGGCCTGTATTTCGCCCAGGACCGCCTGGACGAAAACTTCTACTCGGACTTCAGCGCCAACCTCGGCTACGGCACCTACACCTCCTACACGCAGAAATCCAACACCTACAGCGCCTTCGCCCAGGGCGACTACCAACTGACCGATGACTGGAAATTGATCGTCGGTGTGCGCCAGGAAAAAGAACACCGCGAACTCGAGGATTTTTCCACCCAGCGCATCCTCGTCAACAACGGCGTGTACCGTCTCGGGCAGTTGAGTTTCCCGGCCGCCGACAGCGACCTGGACAGCAACTCCACCTCCTGGAAGCTCGGCCTCGAGTACCAGCTCACCCCGTCGACCCTGCTGTATTCCACGGTCAGCCGCGGGATCAAGTCCGGTGGTTTTACCGCCTACAACTCCAGCTATGCCGAGCAGATCGCACCGGTCAAACCGGAAAAACTGCTGGCCTATGAAGTGGGCTTCAAGAGTGACTTGAGCGATACGCTGCGCTTCAACGGCTCGGCGTTCTACTACGACTATCGCGACCAGCAATACCAGTCGCAGGTGTGGATCAGCCAGGCGGTGGGCAATGTCGGCCGGCTGGTGAATATTCCCAAGTCGAAGATCTACGGCTATGAGCTGGAACTGCAATGGGAGCCGGTGTCGGGCCTGACCCTCGGCCAGTACTTCGGCACCAAGAAAGGCAAGTACGTCGACTACCAGGGCCTGAACAGCACCGCAACCCGCGCGGTGGGGTTTGCCTACCCGGTGTACACCGACTTCTCCGGTTCCAGCCTGACCAACTTCCCGAAAATCAGCTACGGCGGCCAGCTGCAATATGTGTGGGACGTCGGCGGTTTTACCTTCAGCGCCGAGAGCGACTACTCGTTCCACGACCGCATTACCGGCAGCAACGGCACCACCACCCAGGCCTACTGGCTGGCGAATGCGCGCCTGGGTGTGACGCCCAAGGGCAGCAACTGGTCGGGGGCACTGTGGGCCCGCAACGTGTTCGACAAGAAATACGACCTGTACCACGGCTCGTTCCTGTCCAACGCCCAAATCGCCACGCCGGGCGACCCACGCACCGTGGGTGTCCAGGCCAGCTACAAATTCTAGGGACCTGTCATGACTTTTGATCTGAACCGCCGCCAGGCCCTACGCCTGCTGGCCGGGGCGGCGGCTGCGCCCCTGGTGTTGCGTTACGGCAGCGCGCTGGCGAATGTCGCCACGCCATTCACGCTGGGGGTCGCCAGTGGCGATCCCTGGCCCGATGGCTTTGTGATCTGGACTCGATTGAGCACGCTGCCGCTGTTTCCCGGCAATGAATACGCGCTGCCGGCGAGCATCCCGGTGCACTGGGAAGTCGGCCTGGATGAACACTTCCAGCGCATTGCCCAGCGCGGACGGACCCAGGCCCTGGCGATCAACGGCCACGCCGTGCACGTGCAATTGCACGGGCTGCAACCGGGCCGCGAATACTGGTATCGCTTCATCGCCCTGGGCGAGTGCGGGCCGACCGGCCGCGCCCTGACCCTGCCGGCACTGAACGCCAAAGTCGATCACCTGCGCCTGGGCGTCGCTTCCTGCGCCCATTACGAGCGTGGGCTGTTCAGTGCGTATCGGCACATGGCCGACGAGCGTCCCGACCTGGTGCTGTTTCTCGGCGACTACATCTACGAATACACCAACGCCCCCGGCACACAGGGCCTGGCCCGCTCATACGGCGCCCCCGAAGCCACCGACCTGGCCGGCTACCGGTACCGCTACGCATTGCACAAGACCGACCCGGACCTGCAACAGCTGCACGCCGCTGCACCGTGGATCGCGACCTGGGACGACCATGAGGTGCAGGACGACTACTCCGGTGTGTCCTCCAAGGATCCGGGCGTGACCCTCGCGGCCTTCCAGCAACGCCGGGCGGCGGCGTACCAGGCCTTCCTGGAGAACATGCCGTTGCGGCGCCCGCCGCTGGGCAGCAATGGCAGCCCGCAGATTTACCGGCGTTTCACCTATGGCGATCTCGCCGCGATCCCGGTGCTCGATGGCCGCCAGTACCGCTCGCGCCAGCCGTGCTACCAGGCGCCGAATTTCGGCAAAGGCCACATGGAACTGAGCAGCTGCGTGGACCTCTCCGATCCCAAGCGCACGCTGCTGGGGTTTGAGCAGGAACGCTGGCTGTACGACGGTTTGCGCCGCAGCGACAGCCGCTGGAACCTGCTCGCCCAGGATCTGCTGGTGGCGCCGTTGCGGGCGGAACGGCCGGGCACCGATGGCGCGCGGTACTGGACCGACAGCTGGGACGGTTTCCAGGCGGCGCGCGGGCGGCTGATCGACAACCTGCGTGACAGCCGAGTGGCGAACCCGGTGGTATTGAGCGGGGACTATCACTCGTTCTGGGCCAACCATTTGTATGAGCGGCCGGAGGATCCGGATTCGAAGCTGGTGGCGGCGGAGTTTGTCGGCACCTCGATCACCTCCAATGGACCGAGCTACGAGGCGGTGCAGTCCATATTGCCGGCCAATCCGCAGATCCGCTTTTACGACAGTCGGCCCCGTGGGTATTTGTCGCTGGACCTGACGCCGGAGCGCCTGGCGGTGAAGATGCAGGCGATCTCCGATCGCCTGGACCCCAACGCCACGGTGTCGACGCTCAAGCACTTTGTCGTGGAGAGTGGCAGCCCGCAGCTTATCGAGGCCTAAAGCTGCACCACCCTCCTGGCAGGAGCCGGCTTGCCGGCGATGGCGGTCGCCGAATTGACGCTTAAAGAAGGCGCCTCATCGCCGGCCAGCCGGCGCCTGCAGGGGGTGTGCTGGCCGGGAATATCGGCCAGCAGGCTACGGGTGTAGTCATGGGCAGGCGCGGTGAAGATCTGTTCACAAGCGCCCTGCTCCACCACCTTGCCCGCCTGCATCACCACCACATGATCGGAAATCTGCCGCACCACCGCCAGATCATGGGAGATAAACAGGTAGCTCAAGCCCAGCCGTTCTTGCAGGTCCGCGAGCAACGTCAGAATCTGTCCCTGAATCGACGCATCCAGCGCCGACAACGCCTCATCCAGCACCAGCAACTGCGGCTCCAATGCCAGCGCCCGTGCAATCGCCACCCGCTGCCGCTGCCCGCCCGACAACTCCACCGGCCGACTCCCCAGCAACCGCGCCGGCAACTCGACCTGTTCCAGCAAGGTCGCCGCGCGCTGGCGGCGCCAGGCGCTGTCGCCCAACGCAAAGGCCTGCAACGGTTCACTGATGATCTGCTCCAGGCTCAACCGTGGGTTCAGCGACGCATAGGGATTCTGGTAAACCACCTGGATCTGCCGCCGCAACGCCAGCCACTCGCGGCGCGACACGTGGCTGATGTCCTGCCCATCGAACACCACGCTGCCGCTGTCCAGCCGCTCCAACCCGAGAATCAGGCGCGCAGTGGTCGACTTGCCCGAGCCCGACTCACCCACCAGGCTGGTGGTGCCATGACGCGGCAGATGGAACGACACCCCATCCACCGCCAGCGGTGTCGGGTGGCGCCAGGTCGAGAAATCCTTGCGCAGTCCCTGCACCGTCAACAGCGGCGTGGCCTCCACACGCTGCGCACTCACCTGCCGGCGTTGCTGCACCAACAAGCTTGGCGCCGCCTGCAGCAACTGCCGGGTGTAGGCGTGCTGCGGCGCCTCGAAGACGCGACGGGCGTCGCCGGTTTCGACGATGCGCCCCTGGTGCATCACCAGCAACCGGTCGGCGCGGTCGAGGGCCACGCCCAGATCATGGGTGATCAGCAACACCGCCGTGCCACGTTCACGGGCCAGGGTTTGCAGGCGGTCGAGAATTTGCCGCTGCACGCCCACATCCAGCGCGCTGGTCGGCTCATCGGCGATCACCAGCGGCGGGTCATTGGCCAGGGCGATGGCGATCAGTACGCGCTGGCGCATGCCGCCGGAGAGTTGATGCGGATAACCGCGTGCAACACGCTCGGCGTCCGCCAGCCCGACTTCGCGCAACAGTGCCAGGCTGCGCTGGCGCGCCAGCGGCTTGGGCACGCCGTGCAGGGCCAGGGCCTCGACCAGTTGGTGGCCGATGCGCTTGACCGGGTCGAGGGACAAGCCCGGATCCTGCGGCACAAAGCCCACGCTGCGCCCGCGAATGCTTTGCCACTGGCGTTCGCTGGCAGTGGTCAACTCCTCGCCTGCCAGGCGAATGCTGCCGGATTCGATCTGCGCGTTGCCCGCCAGCAAGCCCACCAAGGCCGCCGCCGTGGTCGATTTACCCGAGCCGGACTCGCCGACAATCGCCAGGATCTCGCCGGCCTTGAGCTGGAAATCAATGCCCGCCACGCCTTCGGTGCGCCCATCGCGGCCGTGATAGGCGATACGCAGGTCGCGTACGTCGAGCAAAAGGTGGTCTGTCATCGTGTGCCTCCTTGATCCTGTTGCAACGCCCGCGCCAGTTGGTTGGCCGACACCACGACCGCAGCCACGACCAGGCCCGGCAGGCTGGTGTACCACCAGGCGGCAATCATGAAGTTGCGCCCTTCGGCCACCAGCAAACCCCATTCGGGTTGCGGCGGTGGCGCGCCAAAGCCAAGAAAACTCAAGGCCGAGACCGACAGCACCGCACTGCCGAATTCCAGCGCGGCCAACGCGAGCACCGGCGCGCTGGCGTGGGGCAGGATGTGCCGCGCGATAATGGTCCACGGCCCGACACCACAGGCCGATGCGGCCTCGACAAAGGTACTCGCACGCCAACGCAACACTTCGCCGCGCACCAGGCGCGCGAAGGTCGCGACCGACGACAGGCCCACCGCCAGGGCGATGTTCAGCGTGCCAAACCCCAGCACCGTGATCACCGCCATGGCCAACAGCAATGCCGGGATCGCCATCAAGACTTCCACCAGGCGCATCAGCACCGCGTCCACCCAGCCGCCGAAGAACCCCGCCAACACCCCGAGGAGGATGCCGCTGACCAACGCAATCAGCACCGCCAGCAAGGTTGCGCGTAACGACAATCCAGCGCCGTACACCGTGCGGCTATAGAGGTCGCGGCCGAGGTGGTCGGTGCCAAACCAGTGCGCCAGGGACGGGCTCTGCAAGGCATTGGCCGGCACCCCGAGCAGCGGGTCGAAATGCGTGAACAGCTGCGGCCACAAGGCCCAGCCCAACACCAGCAGCAGGACGATCACGCCCAGCGGCAGCAACGGGCGGCGGCGCAACGCGCGCAAGTGGCGCGGACGCGGCAAAACAGCGGTCAAGGCAAGGCTCATCGTGCGGCTCCGCGAATACGTGGGTCGAGCAACGGATACAACAGGTCGACCAGCAGGTTGACCGCGATAAAGATCAATGCCGCCAACACCACCACGCCCTGTACCACCGGAATGTCCTGGGTGCTGACCGCCCCCTGGGCCAGGCGTCCGACGCCCTCACGGGAGAACACGGTCTCGGTGACCACCGAGCCGGCCAGCAGCGAGCCGACAATCACCCCGCTCAAGCTGAGGATCGGGATCACCGCGTTGTGCAGCACATGGGTCAACAGCACCCGCAGCGGGCTCAAGCCCTTGGCGCGCAGAGCATCCACGAATGGCAGGCGCGCGGTGGCGGCCAACGAGCGCGCCAGCACCTGGGCGATCACCGCGCTGGTCGGAATCGCGAGTGTCAGGGTCGGCAGGACCAGTGAGGCAAACCCCTGGTTGCCCATCGCCGGAAACCAGTGCCAGCCGAAGGAAAACCACTGCAACAGCAGCAGCCCCACCCAGAAGGTCGGCAACGACACGGCCACCGCCGGCAACCCGAGCAACAGGTCGCGCAGCCAGCGCCGGCGGGTCAGGCTGGCGACCAGCGCGAGGCTCACGCCCAGCACCAGCGCCACCGCCAGCGACACCAGCGCCAGGGCCGCCGTCTTCGGCAAGGCCTCGGCCAATGACGCCGATACCGGCTGGCCACTCTGGATCGAGTTGCCGAAATCCAGCTGCACGGCATGCCACAGGGCAATGCCGTACTGCACCGCCAGCGGCTCGTCGAGGTGGTACTGCGCGCGTAGCGCCACGACTTGCTGCTGGTTGACGGTGCTCTGCTCGCCGCTCTGGTTGAGCATGATGCTCACCGGGTCGCTGGGCAGTGCGTACAGAATCACGAATGACAGGCTGAACGCCGCCCATAGCACCAGCAACGCCTGGCCGCCACGGCCCAACAGGTACAGCGCGGTGCCCCTCATGGCTGCAACCAGGTGTCGAAGAACTGCAGCCGCGAGGACGCTTCGTAATGCAGGCCCTGGACCTTCTTGCCGTGGGCCAGCACCGTCGCCAGCTCCACCAGGGCAATCGCATGACCGTCACGCAGCAGCAACTCGCTGGCCTGGTCGATCAGCCCCTGGCGCTTGGCGCTGTCGAGGGTCTTGGACGACTCGCTCAACAGCCGGTCCACCTCCCCCGGTTCGCGTTTGTTGATGTTGTAGCCCCGGGCGTCATACACGGTACGCAGCACGTCCGGGTCGGCGCGGGTCAGGTTGAGAAAGCGCACGCTGAAATCCCCACCGGCCTGGATCGCCGTGACCTGGCTGATGGTGGATTTATTCAGTTGGAAGTCGATGCCCACGCCCTTCAATTGCTGCTGTACCAGCTCCAGGATGGGCGTCTGCTGCCAGTAGTCCAGGCGAAACGCCAGGCGCTTGCCGTCCTTGACCCGCACGCCATCCGCGCCCACGTGCCAGCCGGCCTCGTCCAACAGCCGGCGCGCGCCGTCCGGGTCATAGGCCAACAGGCTGGAAAAGTCGCGGTACAGCGGCGTGCTGGTGGCGAGCAAGGCGGTGGCGGGTTTCTGGTAGCGGGAAATGATGCGCTGCAATTCGGCCCTATCGATCGCCTTGTTCAGCGCCTGGCGCACCTTGATATCGGCGAACAGCGGCGTCGATTCATTCAGCGCCAGGTTGAACACCACGCCGGGATTGGCCCGGGTCAACAGCACCAGGCCCTGGCCTTCGATGCCCGGTTCATCCTGTGGCGCGACGCTGGTGTTCACCTCGATCTGCGCGGACGCCAGGCTGCCCAGGCGCACGCCGGATTCGGGAATGACCAGGAACTCGATGCCGTCGAGCCAGGCCTTGCCCGTGTGGGCCGCCAAGGAAGAACCCCAGGCGTAGTCCTCGCGCCGGCTCAGCGACACTTTCTGGTTATGCACGAACGACTTCAGTACAAACGGCCCCGAGCCGACCAACTGGCCCTGGCAGCGCTCGCCTGACGACAAGGCCAGGTTGGCGGGCGACAACAGTCCCAGGGTCATGGTCGAGGTGGCTTGCAGGAATTGCGCGTTGGACTGCTCGAACTCGACCACCACCGTGTGGCTGTCCGGGGTGTCGATGCGCTTGAGCCCGGCCAGGTAGGTCGAGCCGAGGATCGAGCGCGCGCCCAGGGCCAGGATGCCTTCCAGGTTGGCCTTGACCGCCGCAGCGTCCACCGCCGCGCCGTCGCTGAAGGTCGCGCCCTGGCGCAGCACAAAGGTGAAGCGCCGCGACTCCGCATCCACCTCCCAGCGCTCGGCCAGCCACGGCACGATGGCGCCGGTGACCGGGTCCTGGTCGGTGAGGGAGTCCACCAATTGCCGTCCGACGTTCAACGCGGTGTTATTGCCCGCCTGCTGCGGGTCGACGCATTGCGGATCGCCGTCCAGGGCCACGCGCAGAGTGCCGCCGCTGTGGGGCTTGGACGGGTCGGCCTGGCTGACCTCGCCGGACGGGCCGCCACAGCCGGCCAGCAGCAGCGCCAACAGTGCGACTGAATACGGCTTCATGAACGCGCTCCCTGACGACGGTTGGCGATATACGGCAAGCCGAGGTTTTCGCGCAGGGTCTGGCCCTGGTATTCCTGGCGGAACAAACCGCGGCGCTGCAACTGCGGCACCACGCCATCGGCAAAGTCGGCGATGCCCTGGTGCAACCCGGAGAACATCACGTTGAAGCCATCGGCAGCGCCACTTTCGAACCATTCCTGGAAGTCATCCGCCACACTTTCGGGCGTGCCGATCAGGATCCGATGCCCACCGGCGGTGAGCTTGTTGAACAGCTCACGCACGGTCGGGCGCTCGCGGCGGATCAGGTCAAACACCAGCTTCTGCCGGCTCTTGTGGGTGTTGGTGTCGAACTGCTCGGGCGGCAGCGGCACCAATGAATCGAACGGCAGCTCCGACAAATCGAAACCCAAACTGGTAAAGCGCGAGATCGAACTGAGGAACGCCTTCGGGTCCTGCAGCTCCTGCAGTTGATCGTATTTGGCCTGGGCTTCGGCCTGGGTACGGCCGATCACGGTGGAGACGCCCGGCAGTACTTTCAGGTGCTCGGGGTTACGTCCCAACCCGGCAGCGGTGTGTTTGATTTCACGGTAGAACGCCTGGCCCTGCTCCACGGTGTGCTGGGCGGTAAAAATCAATTCCCCGGCCCGCGCCGCCAAGCGCCGGCCGGCATCGGAGGAGCCGGCCTGGGCAATCACCGGGTAGCCCTGCACCGGGCGTGCAGCGTTGAGCGGGCCTTGCACCTGGAAGTATTTGCCGTGGTGGTTGAGCACGTGCAGCTTGTCGGTATCCAGCCATTGCCCGGACGCCTTGTCCTGGATAAATGCATCGTCGGCCCAGCTGTCCCACAGTCCGGTGACCACGTCGTAGAACTCTTCGGCGCGCTCATAGCGGTCGGCGTGCTTGATGTGATCGTCGCGGTTGAAATTCTCGCCGCCGCCCAGTGAGGTCACCAGGTTCCAGCCGACCCGGCCACCGCTGAGGTGATCGATGTTGGCGAACTTGCGCGCAATGTTGTACGGCTCGTTGTAGGTGGTGCTGGCGGTGGCGATCAGGCCGATATGCCGCGTCGCCAGGGCCAGCGCCGGCAACAGCACCAGCGGGTCCCAGCGCACGCTGTTGGGGCCGCGCGCCAGGGCCAGGGGGTCGAGGTCGACGTTCACCGTGTCGTTGAAAAACAACGCATGAAAACGCGCCGCTTCAAGCTTTTCGGCGATCCAGCGAAAGTGCTCGAAATCGCGGAACGAGTCGGCGGCGGCACTCGGGTGGCGCCAGGCCGACCCCATGATCCCGGCACTCGGAATGAAGGCGCCGAGCAGTATCTGTCGTTCTTGTTGGCTCATGTCGCAGTCCTCATCAGAAGGTGTAGGTCGCGCGGGTGTACCAGAACGCACCGTAGGGATCGAACGGCGAGATGCTGCCGAACTTGGGGAACCCGTTGATATCGCCTTGGGGGAACGCGTTGTTGTCGGCCTTGACGTTGAGCAGGTTGTTGGCGCCCACCGCCAGGTTCAGGTCCTTGGTGAGGTTGTAGGCCACCTCCAGGTCGGTGAGCCACTTGGCGCCGTAGGTCACGTCATAGGCCGGGTTGGTGTCGCGGGCGATGACCTTGTCGTAGCGAGTCAGGCCGGCGTTGATGTCAAACTTGTCGACCTTCCAGTTGGCGCTGAGGATCAGCTTGGTCTTGGGGTTGGCCACGGTCAGGTATCCCTGGGCAACGCGGTCGAACAGCGCCAGGTTGCTGCCGACGGCGGTGAGTGCGGCGGGCGTCGACTTAATGCTGTCGATCGTGGTCTTGTTGTAGTTGGCCGCCACGCCATATTTGACGGTGCCGAGGGCGCCGTAATCGACGCGGTAGTCGGTGACCAGGTCGATGCCGCGCGTGGTGGTGTCGGCGGCGTTGGTGAAGTACTTGACCCGGTAGCCAGGGCGGAAGCCGTTGGCCTGCAGAATCTGGTCGACGCCGCTGCCGTAGAGGAAACCCGTCTGGGCGATGCGGTCGCTGATCTCGATCTGATAGGCGTCCACAGTGATATTCGCCTCGGGCACCGGCTTGTAGGCGAAGCCGAGGCTGATATTGCGCGACTTCTCCGGCTTCAGATCCTCTGCGCCAAGCGCCTGGGCCAGTGGCGAATCGACCCGCACCGACTTGGCCTCGACGAACTGCGCCACGCCATTGACGGTGGTGTATTGGTTGGCGGTCTGCGCATACACCGACTGCGACAGCGACGGCGCGCGAAAACCGTTGCTGAGGGTGCCGCGCAAGGCGAATTCAGGGGTGAAGTCATAACGCAACGAGAGCTTGCCGCTGCTGGTGTTGCCTGAGCTGTCGTCGTAATGCTCGAAGCGCCCGGCCACGCCCACATAGAGTTTCTCGGTGGGGTTGAGGCCCACATCCAGGTAGCTGGCGTAGCTGTTGCGACTGGCCTGGCCTTCGTCATCCGGGGTCAGGGTGATTGCGCCCTGGGCGCCCACCGCGCCGGGTTGCCCGGCCAGCGGACCGCTGGGGTAGACATAGCCGCCGTTGATGTACGACAGCGGGTCGCCCGACTCGGTCTTGTAGCGCTCATGCCGATGCTCGAGGCCGGCCGAGACTTGCAGCGGCTTGCTCAGGCCGATGTCGAAGGCGCGGGTCAGGTCGAGGTTGTTGGTCCACTGGTCAAAATAGTTGGTGTAGGTGGTGAAGTGCGTGGGGCTCGACGGGCCGAGCGAGGCGTTGAGGGTCTCGTCGGCGCCGGCCACGCCCTTGTCGCGGCCAAAGGTCGAACTCAAGTCCCAGTTCCACTCGGCGATCTTGCCCTTGCCGCCGGCCGCGACCTGGTAGTCGGTTTCGCGCAGGGTGTAGAACGGCGCCGTACCGTCGGGGTAAATCGAGGGGATGATGTTGGTGGAGTTGGGCCGCCGGTAGTTCTGCCCGCCCCGCGCGTCGCGCTGGCTGAGGGTCGAGAACGAGTACAGGGTCACGTCGTCCAGGGGCAGTTCGGCGTTGTAGGCGACGTTGATCGCCTTGATTTTCGGCAGGCCGTTTTTCTGCACGTCCTTGTCGTTGGCCTCGCGCGGGTCCGGTGAGCCGTTGGCCTGCGGGTAGTAGAACGCGCCCGTCGCATCGCGGGCACGCACGGCGGTCTGCTGGGACTTGGCGTCCAGCGACAGGTTGAAAAAGCCGTCGTTGGGCAGCGCGAAACCGTTGTTCAGGGTCTGGCGAATCGTGCCGCCGTCGCCCTTGGTGTACTCGCCATAGGAGGTGCTGACCGAGCCACCGTTGTCGTTCTGCTTGAGGATGATGTTGATCACCCCGGCAATCGCGTCCGAGCCGTACTGCGCCGAGGCGCCGTCGCGCAGCACCTCGATATGGTCGATGGCGCTGACCGGGATCATGTCCAGGTCCACCGGGTTGGTGCCGTAGGCCGCCGTGGAGTCGAGGTTGATCACCGCGCTGTTGTGGCGGCGCTTGCCGTTGACCAGCACCAGCACGTTGGAGCCGTTGAGGCCGCGCAGGCTGTAGGGCCGCGCGATGCTGTCGTTGGACGTGCCCGAAGGCCGCTGGGAAAACGACGGCAGGGTTTTCTGCAAGGCGGTCCGCAGGCTGCTGGAACCGGTTTTCTCCAGTTGCTGGGCGCTGATCACATCGATCGGCGACGGACTGCTGGTGACGGTGCGCGCCTCGCTGCCGCGCGAGCCGGTGACGATCACCGTGTCGAGCGTGTCATCGCTGGTGGCGGCGTAGGCTGGCAGCATGGAAAAGCCGGCGAATATCAAGGGAGCGAGTTGCAGGGTGGAACGGTAGGCAATGGGTTTCATGGCAGGTCAACTGTTCAGAATAGGGTTGAAGTCGTCACGCCACAGCGCTCGTGCATCGACGCTCTGGCTGATCAAATGGTTGGCATAAAACAGGTCGGCCACCTGCTGCTGGGAGGCCATGGCGTCGGCATCGATGCCTTGCAGGCGGCCCGGCCGGCTGCGCTGCTGGAGCTGGCGCAGGTACAGGGCACGATCAATGCCGGTCAGCGCTTCACTGCGCTCGGCCCAGCGTTCGGGATAGGCGTTGACCCAGGCCCAGGTGGCTTGCTCACGCCGCAAGAAATCGCCTACCTGGCTGCGGCGTTGAGGGTTGGCCAATACCTGTTGCGTGGTCGCAATCACGTAGTTGCCGGAGTAGTAGCGGCTGACGTCCGCCAGCAGTTCGCCGTCCATCTGGCTGGTGGCTTGCAGCGCGCTGATGCCGCCGGTGGCGATGGCATCCACATGGCCGTTGCGAAACGCGGTGAGCGCGTCCTGCATCGGCAGCGGTACCGCCGTCACATCGGCCAGGGACAGGCCGTTCTGCGCGAGCATGTTCAGCACAAAGTAGTGAGTGTTGGTGGCCCGTACGTAGCTGATGGTCTTGCCCTTGAGGTCCTGGACCGTGCGGATGCCAGCGCCTTTTTTCACCACCAGACTCGTGTCGTTGCGGTCGCCTGCGTACTGGGCCACCAGTGCAATCGGCACCTTGGCGATCGAGGCGAAGATCGGCGGGATCTCGCTCATGAACGCGTAGTCCAGGTGGCCGCTGCTCAGGGCTTCGAGTACCAGGTTGCCGCCGCTGACATCCACCCATTCCACCGGGTACGGCGTGTCGGCCTGGCCGGCGTCAGCCAGAAACGACGCGGCGGTGCCCTTGTAGCGCCACACGCGCAAGGGTTCGGCGGCCTGGGCGCCCAGCAGCGCGCCAGCCGCGAGGGTGCCGCCAGCCAACAGTAATTGCCGACGAGTCAGGGTGTGCATGGCAGGTGCCTCAGTCGAGCAGGTCGGGTTCTTCGGTGCGGATCTGGTCCCACAGCGGCAGGAAGTTGAGCCAGGCGAAGAACTCGTGGCGGGCCTTGTCGATGCCGTCCTCCAAGGCGTCCACCGGCGGCACCAGCGGCTGCCCGGCCGACCGCGCGGCCAGGTGCACGCGGGCGGTGTCTTCGGCGAGGATGAACCGCCAGGCGGCGCTTTCCACCGTCGCGCCGGTGACCCACAGGCCATGGTTCTGCCACACCAGCAGGTTGTTCTCGGCGAAGGTCTCGACGAACGCCTGGCTGACGATGTTGCGGTCCTGCTCCAGCGCGCCACTGGCGGTGCGCAGGGCGTGACGCGGGAAGATCACCTGGTCATTGAGGAAGGCGCCGGACTCGGCGGTGATCGGCTCGAACAGCTGGCCCAACGACGACCAGACGCGGCCATGAAAACCATGAAAGTGCGCAATGCCGACTACGTCCGGGCGCGCCTGTTGCAGGTCGTGGTGCAGTTCCAGGGCGCTGGTATTCAGCAGGCCCTCGCCTTCCACCACCTGGCCATTGCCATCGACGCGCAACAAGTGCGACACGGTGATCTGCGAGAACGGCACGCCCAGCGGGTTGATCCAGTACTGCTCGGGATGGACCGGGTCGCGGGCGGTGAAATGTCCCGCCACGCCTACCTCGAAACCCAGGCGGCCGAACAGGCGGTAGGCGGCGGCCAGGCGTTGCTTGCGGTGCAGGCGCTCTTGCAGCGGGTCGCCATGGGTGGGTACGGCGCCCAGCGCCAGGCGATTATTGTCGTAGGGCAAGGTGTAGATGGTTTGTGGGAACAGTGTGGAATGACTCATACAGGCAACCCCTGATCAGGCAGTTTTTATAGGCGAGCGAATTCGTGGCTCGGCAGGGCCGGCAGTGAAAACGCAAGGACGGTGTGGCGGCGGGAAGTGTGGTCAGGTCGTCATGATCAGGGGGGCCCTCGCAGGTGGGTATCGTCGGTGCTCACCTCCACCATGCGAGGGGTCGGGTCGAGTGTGTTGTCGCTGGGTTGAAAGGTATTCGTCTAAGAAACGTCTGTAAAAGGCTTTGTAGTCATATGCTAATAATCAGCTTTTTTTAATATGCTGGTTGGTGATGATCAGTTAATTGCATTTTTTGGGGTTTTGAGGGATGGGGGGATCGGGGGCATATCCGTTATTTGGGTGATGGTCGACTATGGTTCCGCTCTTACAGCGGGTCACTTTTGGAAAAGCCCCAAAAGTAACCAAAAGGGCTCTTGCCCCAACACTCGGCACCTCGCCTAGGCTCGGTGTGCCCGTAATCCGACATTGATTTGGGGGGCCGCCGCCACGCGCCATCCATGGCGCGGGGCGGCTAAACCGGCATCCCTGCCGGTTTACCCCCCAAATCAATATCGAATTCCGGCCAGCGTGTTTAATGGGGCGCCCAGATCAAGATCAAGATCAAAAGCAAAAGCACGGCGGCCTGGCAGCCGGCCTGAGTGGTTAGATCAAGAGCGGAAATGTGTAGGAGCTGGCTGCCTGCTCCCACAGGAATTGAGGTATGGCTCAGGCCCCCGGGTGTATAGAGATCAAATGTGGGAGCTGGCTTGCCTGCGATGGTCGTTAACGATGACGCGGAAGAATCAGGATGCACGCGGCGCACTCACATTTTTTCGCCGGCAAGCCGGCTCTTACAAAGAGCAAAAAGCGTACCCACGATGCGAAGCGAGCCGCTTTTGATCTTGATCTGAGGCGCCCCATTAAACACGCTGGCCGCACGCAGGTTTGAATCCGTGGGTAACCCGGCAGGACGCCGGGTTAGCCGCACTGGGCCAGGGATGGCCCATTGCGGCGGCCCACGGATTCAAGCCTGCGTGCGGGCACACCGAGCCTAGGCGAGGTGCCGAGTGTTGGGGCAAGAGCCCTTTTGGTTACTTTTGGGGCTCTTTTCCAAAAGTGACCCGCCGTAAGGGCGGAACCGATTGCAGCCATTACCCAACAACGGATCCCCACACACTCTAAGCCCCAACAACCCTCAAAACCTCATCCGTCCCCCCCACCCGCGCCGCCGTGTGGCGATTCACCGGCACCGGCAAGCCCAGGTGCCCACGCAAAGTGTCGTGGCTGTACTCATGGCGAAACAACCCACGCTCACGCAACAGCGGCAACACCTGGTCGGTAAACCGCGCAAAGTCATCCGGCGCGCCCACGTGGATGTTGAAACCATCCACCGCGCCCTCCACAAACCAGCGCTCGATCTCGTCCGCCACGGTCTTCGGCGAGCCGACGAAACTCGAAAACGGCTTGGCAAAACGCAGCGCCGCCTGGCGCAGGGTCAGCTTCTGGTCGCGGGCTACCTGCTTGATATTCTCGGCATGCCCGCGATAGCCGTTGCTGCCCAGGTCGCCCAGTTCCGGAAAAGGTTCGTCGAGCGGGTACTGGCTGAAGTCGTGGTAGTTGAACGGCCGCCCCAGTTGTACCAGCGCCTTGTCCAGGTCCAACTCGCCATTGCGCGCGCGGTCGATGGCCTGGGCCTCTTCGTCGGTGTCGGCAATGATCGGTGAAATGCCCGGCAGGATGGTCACGTGGTCAGGGTTGCGCCCCGCCGCTGCGGTGCGTCGCTTGATGTCGCTGTAGTAGGCCTGGGCGTCCTCGAAGTTACCCACGCCGGCAAAAATCCCCTCGGCATAATTGGCCGCCAGGCTGCGCCCGGACTCGGAGATGCCCGCCTGGAAAATCACCGGCTGACCCTGCGCCGAACGCTGGATATTCAACGGCCCGGTCACCGAGAAAAACTCGCCATGGTGGTCGAGACGATGCTGGCGCTGCGGGTCCAGAAAGACCTTGCTGGCTTTGTCGCGCACGAAGGCGTCGTCCTCGTAGGAATCCCACAGGCCTTGCACCACCTCCAGGTGTTCGGCCGCGCGGCGGTAGCGCTCGGTATGGTCGATATGCTGTTCACGGCCAAAGTTGCCAGCCGCGCCTTCAAGGCCCGTGGTGACCACGTTCCAGCCGGCACGCCCGCCGCTGATCAGGTCCAGCGAGGCGAACTGCCGCGCGACGTTGAAAGGTTCGGTATAGGAGGTGGTCAACGTCGCCACCAGGCCGATCTTCGAGGTCGCTCCGGCGATGGCCGAGAGCAGGGTCAGCGGCTCCAGGCGGTTGAGAAAATGCGGCGCCGAATCCGCGGTGATGTAGGGGCTGTCGACGATGAAGACCAGGTCGAACTTGGCCGCTTCCGCCTGCCGCGCCTGGGCACGGTACCAGTCGATATCGACACTGGCATCGCCTGGGATCTGCGGGTGCAGCCATTCGTTTTGCGCGGTGCCGACGCCGGTGAGGATGGCGCCGAATTTGAGTTGCCGCGGTGCTGTGGACATGGGAGGTCTCCTGGTTGGCATCAAGCGGTGCGGGCAGCGATGGCTTCGACTTCCACCAGTGCACCGGGCAGTGGCAACGCCACCACTTGCAACGCCGTGCGCGCGGGTTTGTGCGGCTGCTCGGGCGTGCCGAAGAACTGCGTATAGCCACGCTGCAAGCCGGCAAAATCGAGCTTGCCGGCCGTCTCTTCGGCGCCGACCAGGAACACGCGCAATTGCACGATATCGCCCAGGTCGAGGTCGTGTTGCTGAAGAATCCTGCGGATCTTGTTGAACACCGACACGGTCTGCACTTCGGTATCGCCATAGGCCGCCGGCGTGCCCGCCTGGGCATTGGCGTCGTGCAGGTCCGGCAAGGTGCCGCTGACGAAGATCAGGCTGGCGGAGGCCGGCACGGTGACGGTCTGCGAGATCGGGAAATCGCCGACGCTGGTACGTTGAATGCTGTCGCTCATGGTGTTGATCCTCAGGAGGCGGCCAGGGCCGCAAGGTGGGTTTGTTGGGTCACGCGCTCGGCCAATTGCGCGACCACATGCCGTGCCGAGTTGGCCGCCGATTCCTGCCAGATGCCCACGCCGCTTTGCACCAGGCCATCGCCGGCGAAGTACACGCGCCCATGCGCCTGTTCGAGCAAGGCACTGGCGTCGGCTGGGAAGTGTTCGCGTTGTAGCCACGGGCCTTCGCTGTAGGGAATCTGTTCCCAGGACACGGCCAGCGGGTTGCGCAGGTGTTTCGAGTAGCCCGGGTGCAACAGCTCCACGGCTTCCTTGGAGGTGGCGTACTGCTTGTCGAACGGCTGGGCGCCAAAGGCAGCGGCGCCCTCCCCGGTCACGTAGCCCGCCACCAGCAGGCCTTCGCGGGTGTTGAGGTCGTTGCTCGGGTACCACAGCAGGCGCGCCGGGTGTTCGATCCAGGACAAGCCGCCGTAGGTGCGATAGTCGGTCTCCCAGAAGCGCGGCGATTGCCAGGCGACTTTGGTGGCCTGGTCGCTGCGGGTGCTGAGCAAGGCGGCCTTGATCGGGTCGCTGAAGTCCGTATCGAGCCTGGCCAGCAGCGGCAGCGGCAGGGTCGAGACCAGGTAATCGGCGCGAACCACCTGTTCACGGCCACTCGGGGTGTCGTGGTAGGTGACAGCCACGCCGTCTTCCAGCTGGCGGATCTGGCGCACCTGCGCGCCCAGTTGCACCTGTCCACGGACCCGCTCGTAGAACGCATCGGTGATGCGGTCCATGCCGCCGACCGGCTGGAACATGGTCGCCGAGAATTCCGGGAACTCGGTGTGCAACAAAGCGCCCCAGAGTTCCGGGTGCAGCAGTTGATCCAGCGCCAGCGGACCACGGCTGGCCGGCAAGGCACCAGGATGTGCGGGCGATTCCAGGTGCCCGGAACGAATCGTGCCCTCGAAAGCCAGCTCCTGGGACAGGTCGCCATACACCTGCAGGAACGCCAGCAACCGCGTGCGTTCTTCACTGCTCAACACATCATCGAGGGCATCGCGCTGCACCGCCTTGGCCAGCAACCCGGACAGGTGCCCGCGCGCATCGTTGATCGCCTGGCCGACGGTGAACGCCGGCTTGCTCACATCCGGCCGCACCTGAGCGCCATGGCTGCTGTTGACCAGCACTTCGAGGGGCACGCCCAGCTCGCTGCAGTAGTCGAGAATCGTGCGGTGCTGGCTGGGGATGCGCGCAGGGCCGGCGTTGAAATACAGGCCCTGATCGAATGCCACAGTCTGTGTGCGACCGTCCTTGTAGTCGACGCGGTCGCCGTTGCGCAGGGTCCAGGTGCGTCCGCCGACCCGCTCACGCGCCTCCAGCACTTGCACACTGAAGCCGGCGCGGGTCAATTCCAGGGCGGTGACCAGCCCGGCAATCCCGGCGCCGAGCACCAGCACGCGGGTGCCCTGCCCCAGGCCTTCCTTGAGTTTCAGCGGTTGCGGGCGGCGGTGGGATGAAGGCCCCAGGCCCAATACCGCGAGCGCATCCTTGACGGCTTTTTCGCCACCGACCGCAGCAATGCTGGACAGCGCTTCACGTCGTGTCAGTCCCATGTCAAATCCTCCTTAATCCGGCAGGCCCGGTGGGTTGATCAGCGACTTGTCGACCCGCTCCACGTCCAGGCCCCAGCGTTGCAGCACCTGCTCGTATTGGCCGCCGGCAATCGCGCCTTCCAGCGCGGTGTGGATCGGCTTGACCAGACCATTGTCCTTGCGCGTGGTCACGGCGATATCCGCCTGCAACGGCCAGCCACCGTTGACGGTGCCGACGCGCTTGATGCCGCCGGTGATCGCGGCGGAATAGGCGTACACCGAGTTCGGCCCGAACAGCGCATCACTGCGCCCGGACTGCACCGCCAGTTGCGCGGCGGCCTGGTCGTCGAAGTACTGCAACAGCGCAGGCTTGCGGCCGGCCTTTTCATTGGCGTCGTTCCAGGCCAGCAGGACTTTTTCCTGGTTGGTGCCGGAGCCGACGATGATCTTCAGCCCCGCAATGTCCTCGGCCTGTTTGATCTCAGTGATCTTGCTGGTGCTCTTCACGTAGAAGCCCAGCACGTCCTGGCGATAGGTGGCGAAGTCAAAGCGCTTCTTGCGCGCCTCGGTCACGGTGACGTTGCTGATCACCGCGTCGTATTTGCCCGAACTGACACCCAGGGGCCAGTCTTCCCAACTGGTCTGCACCACGTTGAGTTGCAGGCCGAGGCTGTCGGCCACCAGTTGCGCGGTATCGGCTTCGCTGCCGATGGTGGTCTTGTCGTCACTGGCAAGCAGCGCCAGGGGCGGCCCGGCGACACCGGACACGGCGACGGTGAACTTGCCCGGCTGGGCGAACTTGAAGCCTGGCGGGATCTGCGCGATCGCCGCTTCATTGCGCGGCACATGGATGCGCACGCGGTCAGGGCTGAGGTCAACCTGTTGCACGGCGAAGGCGCTTTGCGCGGTGCTGACGGCCAGCGCCAGCAGGGCCACGCGGGCTGTGGTGATAAACATGGGCAGTCACTCCTTGAACTAAAGCACCTTGCCGAGAAAGGCCACGGTGCGGGGATGTCGGGGTTGGCGGAAAATTTGTTCGGGCGGGCCTTCTTCAATCAGTTGCCCGTCACAGAGGAACACCACGTGATCGGCCACTTCGCGGGCAAAGCCGATTTCGTGGGTGACGATCACCAGGGTCACGCCCAATTGGGTCAGGCCCTTGATCACGTCGAGCACCTCGCCCACCAGTTCCGGGTCGAGGGCCGAGGTCGGTTCATCGAACAGCAGCACCTTGGGGTCCAGCGCCAGGGCGCGGGCGATGGCGACGCGCTGTTGCTGGCCGCCGGAGAGCTGGCGCGGGTAGGCGTCGACCTTGTCGGCCAGGCCCACCTTGGCCAGCAGTTCACTGGCCTTGGCCTGCGCCTCGGCCTTGCTCCAGCGCTTGTGGGCCAAAGGCGCCTCGGCGATGTTTTCCCAGGCGGTGAGGTGCGGGAACAGATTGAAGTTCTGGAACACGAAACCGACGTCGATACGCCGCTTGAGAATCTCGCGCTCCTTGAGTTCATAGAGCAGGTCACCCTTGCGCCGGTAGCCGACGTATTCACCGTCGATGGTGATGTGCCCGCTGTCGATCTTCTCCAGGTGGTTGATGGTGCGCAGCAAGGTGGATTTGCCCGAGCCCGAAGGCCCGAGAATCACCGTGACCTTGCCTGGATCGATGGTCAGGTCGATGTCCTTGAGCACCTGCTGGTTGCCAAAGCGCTTGCCCACGCCCTGGATCTGGATACGCCCTGCGCGTGCTTCAGCCATGGGTTTTCTCCTTCAGCCAGCCGCGTATGCGTTGCAGCGGCGTGGGCGGCAACACGCGCGCGGTGCCCCGTGCAAAGTGGCGCTCGACGTAGTACTGCGCGCTGGTGAGCACGGTGGTGATGATCAGGTACCAGACGGTCGCGACGATCAGCAGCGGGATCACCGCCTGGGTGCGGTTGTAGATAACCTGCACGGTGTAGAACAGCTCCGGCAGGGCCAGCACGTAGACAATCGAGGTGCCCTTGACCAGGCCGATGATTTCGTTGAAACCCGACGGCAGGATCGAGCGCAGCGCCTGGGGCAGGATGATCCGGAAGATCCGCCGCGAAGCCGGCAGCCCCAGGGCCGCCGCGGCCTCATGCTGGCCGGCGTCGACGCCGATCAGGCCGCCGCGAATGATCTCGGCCGCATAGGCCGCCTGCATCAGGCTCAGGCCGAGCACCGCCACGGTGAATTGGCTGAGCACGTCCACCGTAGACCACTCGGCGAAGACCACGCTGGTGAATGGCACGCCGAGCACGATGTGGTCGTACAGGTAGGCGAAGTTGTAGAGGATGATCAGCACCAGCAGCGCCGGCATCGAGCGGAAAAACCAGATATAGCCCCAGGCCAGGGCCGCTAGCAACGGCGACCCCGACAGCCGCGCCAGCGCCAGCGCGGTGCCGAGGATGATGCTGAACACGGTGCTCAGCAGGGTCAGCAACAGCGTCTGGCCGAGGCCGCGCAGCACCGACGGCGAGAAGAACCACTGCCCGAACACGCCCCACTCCCAGCGTGGGTTGGTGGCCAGGGAGTGCACGATGGCGAGCAGCACCAGCGCGGCAAAGATCGACCCTGCCCAACGCCAGGGGTGCCGGGCCGGCACCACCTGCAAGGCCTTGATCGGCGTGGAGACACGGCTCTGGCGAACCGGCTGGTCGGTGACCTCATCAATCAGGTCATAGGATTTGGCGACGATGGGCATGGTTTATTCCTCGGCCTTAGAAGGCATAGGTCAAGCGGGTGTAGTAGTAGCCACCGGTAAAACCGAAGGGCGAATAGGTGCCGTAGCTGCTGACCATGGTGCTGCTGGGTACGCCTTGTTTCTTGGGGTAGACGTCGAACAGGTTCTTGGCCCCGATGGCCACGTTGAGGTCTTTGGTGAGGTTGTAGCCAAGGTCGAGGTCGGTGATCCATTTGGCGCTGTAGACCCGGTCGAGGCTGCGGTCATCGGAGACGTTGACCTCCTTGTAGGAGCCGTAGCGGGTCAGGGCCAGGTTGAGGTTGAAGCGGTCGATGCTCCAGTCGCCGCCCAGGATCAGCTTGGTGCTGGGCTGCACACCGGTGATCAGGTTGCGCGCCTGGCGGTCCATCAGGTCATAGGCGGTGCCCAGGATCGTGGTCGACTCCTTGTAGTTGAGGATCTTGGTCTGGTTCCAGTTGAACGCCGCCGTCCACTTCAGCGCGCCGTATTGGCCCAGGTCCTGGCTGTAGTTGCCGACCAGGTCCAGACCTTTGGTGCGGGTGTCGGCACCGTTGATGAAGTACTGCCCGCCGGACGTGGAGGTGATGCCGTTGCCTTGCAGTACCTGGGTGATTTCCGGGCCCAGCAAGGTGCCGGTGAGGGTGATGCGGTCACGCAGGTTGATCACGTAGGCGTCGGCGGTGAAGTTCAGGCGATCGGTGGGCGTCAGGGTGAAACCGAGGCTGAAGTTGGTCGAGCGCTCGGGCTTGAGTTCCTCGGCACCGAGGGCCTTGGCCGCCGCCGAACCGACCGGCAGCACGCCGTAGTTGATCGACTGGTACACCCCGTTCACCACGCCGTACGTGGTCGAGCGCGCACTGAACAGGCTGTTGGCCAGGGACGGTGCACGGAAGCCATTGCTCACGGTGGCGCGCACGGCGAACTGCGGGGTGAAGTCATAGCGGGTGGTCAGCTTGCCGCTGCGGGTCGCACCCACGCCCTGGTTGTAGTGTTCGTAGCGAAAGGCAGTGCCCACGTACCAGTCCGGCACGGGGTTGAAGCCGACGTCGACATAGCTGGCCAGGCTGTTGCGCGAGGCGCTGCTTTCTTCATCCGGCGAAATGCCGTTGGTGACCTGCGCCCCGGACGATGCACAGTTGCCCGGCGCCACGCAGTAGCCGCCGTTGGCGTAGGACGCGTAATCACCGGCCTGGACCTCATAGGTGTCACGTCGATGCTCGAAGCCGTAACTCAGGTCCAGGGGCTTTTGCAGGCCGATGTCGAAGCCGCGCTTGAAGTCGAGGTTGGTGGTGAGTTCGGTGGAAATCCAGGTGCCGGAGGTGAAGTGGTTCGGCGTGGCCTCGCCCAGCGACGGGTTCTGGTTATGCGTGGTGCCCTGCTCTGCGTCGTTGCGCCCGTAAGTGGTGGATAAGTCCCAGTCCCACTCGCCGACCGTGCCTTTGCCACCCAACGCGGCCTGGAAATCGTCCTCGTCGATAAACCAGGTCGGCGTGTATCCGCCAGGGTAACCGTTGGGTCCGGTGGTAATGGTGTTGGTGATGGTCGGCAGGCGGAAGTTCTGGCCCTGCTCGGCCTTGCGTCGCGAATAGGTGGTGAAGGAGTAGAGGCTGAAGCTGTCGTCGATCGGCAACTCGGCGTTGTAGCCCAGGGTCAGCAGGTTGGTCTTGGGGGTGCCGTAGCCGCCGTAGGTGGAGCGCCCGGCCTGCTCATAGGCCTGGGCGTAGGTGTAGCCGTTGGCGCTGGCCTTGTTGTCATCGTTCTGGCTGCGTGCATCCAGCGCCAGTTGCACGATGCCGCCGTTGCCGATTTCAAAGCCCTTGTTGAGGCTTTGCTGCACGGTCTGCTTCTTGCCGTCATAACCCTGGCCGACATTGGTCACCGAGGTGCCGCTGGTGTCGGCCTTGAGGATCACGTTGATCACCCCGGCGATGGCATCCGAGCCGTACTGGGCAGCGGCGCCGTCGCGCAGCACTTCCACATGGTCGATGGCGCTGATGGGGATCAGGTCGAGGTCGGCCGGCGCCGCGCCGGTGTTGATGCCGTTGATATTCAAGGTCGCGGCCGTGTGGCGGCGCTTGCCATTGACCAGCACCAGCACTTCGGCGGCGCTCATGCCGCGCAGGTTGGGTGCGCGGGCAATGCCGCTGGCGTCCCAGCCGGTCTTTTCCGGCAGGGTCAGCGACGGGATCACTGCGCTCAGGGCTTCCATCAGACCGGGCTTGCCGGTGCTCTGCAATTGCTTGGCGCTGACCACATCGATCGGCACCGGGCTGCTGGTGACCGTGCGCTGTTCGGCGCCACGATTACCGGTGACCACCACGGTAGACAGGGTGCTGTCGTCCTGGGCCTGGGCCGCAGCGGCCAGGATTGCCAGGGCCACTACGGCGGTCGGTTGTAAAACGTGCTTCATAGCCACTCCAGACTTTCCAAATCGCGAGGTCGGGCAATCACGCGGTCGTGCGCGGTGCTCGATGTTTTTCAAGGGGTGTTGCGGCGATTGGAACTAGGTGTGGGGCAGGTGTGGGGATTGAATTGGCAACATACGTTGAACTCCCTTCCAACGATTCTGCCGCGGGGCGCGTGACCCGGTTGTGGCGGGCAGAATCTGAATTACGCTGGGTACCATCCGAGGTCAGGGGTAGGCTGTTGGATTCAACATAAAGGAATGGATATCAAAAATATAATGCTATTTGGGCATAAGCTAATATTCTCTAAATTCATTATTTGTGAATTGTTTTATTCTTGTTGGTAATGTCTTTTTGAGATTATGTTTGGTGCGGGGTGAGGGTGCATATCCGTTATCTGGGTAACGGCGGCTATGGGTTCCGCCCTTACGGCGGCTCACTTTTGAAAAGCGCAAAAGTAAGCAAAACGCTCTTGCCCAACCACTCGGCCCCTCGCCTAGGCTCGGTGTGCCCGAAAACAGGCAGCCCGAAGCGGGCCGCCGCGACGGGGCGTCCCTGCCCCGTCGCGGCTAAACCGGCGTCCTGCCGGTTTACCCGCTCCGTACCACCTGTTTTCGGCCAGCGTGGTTAATGGGGCGCCTGAGGATCAAGATCAAAAACCGGATCAAAAGCAGGATCAAAAGCAGGATCAAAAGCAGGATCAAAAGCAGACCGGTTTTTCTGTGGGAGCTGGCTTGCCAGCACCTACATGTTGACCACACCGATCGGCCTCAAGGCCGCAGCAGCTGCATCTGCTGTCGATAATCATCTGTCACCTGCCGCGCCTGGCCATTGCTGGTGATCACCTTTGGCGTGATCAACACTATCAACTCGGTGCGATCCTTGGACTTGCTGGTATTGCCGAACAACCACCGCAACCCGGGGATTTTCCCCAGGTACGGCACCGCGCTGACGCTCTCGGCGTTGTCCTGCTTGATCAACCCACCGAGCAATACCGTCTGCCCGCTCTGCACCGCGACCTGGGTCGACACCGAGCGCGTGGAGATGCGCGGGTTCACCGGCGTGTCGCTGTTGGAACCCGGGTTCTCGGCGTCGCTGACCTGCTGTTGAATATCCATATACACCAGGCCACCCGGATTGATGCGCGGCACCACATCCAGGATCACCCCGGTCTGTACATATTCGACGCTGCTCAAGGTGGTGTCCGCATCACCGGTGTTCACCGTGGTCTGGCTGATGGGAATGTTGTCGCCGACCTGGATCTGCGCCGGCTGGTTGTTCATCACCACCAGCGACGGCGCCGACAGCACCTGGGTGCGACCGTTGGTTTCCAGGGCGTGCAGGGCCACTTGCAGGTTGGAACTGACGAAGGAGTAGAACAGCGAATCCGTCGCGCCCAGCCCTGCCCCGCCGCCGCCCAGGGCGCCTTGGCTGCCCGACGCATTCGCCACTGTGGTGCTGGCGGAATTGCCCGCCAGGCGCCCCAGGTACCACTGCACGCCGAGGTCCAGCTCGCCGGTGAGCTTAACCTCGAGGATGCGGGTCTCGATCTGCACTTGCAGCGGTGGGTTGTCGAGGCGCTTGATCGCGGCTTCGATCTCTTTCCACTGTGCCGGGCGGGTGCGCACCAGCAGTTGGTTACTGCTTTGTTGTGCAGTGATGCGGGTGCCGGCCTCGAGGCTTTTATCCGGCGCGGCGGGTGGCGTTTCCTCGGTGGCTTCGGGCTCATCGGCAGGCGGTGGCGGAGTGTTCTGCAAGCCGCCGCCGCTGCTGTTGAGCGATGACAGGGTGGTGGTGCGCAGGCCCGGTGCGACTCTGGCCGGGGTGTCGTCCTTGATCGCGCCATTGCCGTAGATCTGCCGCAAGTATTTGGCCAGGTCGGAGGCTTTCATGTTGCGCACATCGTAGACGTACATCTGCGGCTCGTTGCCGCCGCCTTCATCGATGGTGCGGATCCAGTCGCCCACTTCGCTGAGGTACTGCGGCTGTGAAGAGATCGCCACCACCGAGTTGGTGCGCTCGATCGGCAAAAACCGCAGCATGCCGGCCAGGGGCATGCCGCTGTCCGGGCCGAACAGGCTCTGCAGCTCGGGCATCAGCTCGGCCACCGAAGCACGTTGCAGGCCGAATACGCCCACCGACATGCCCTTGAGCCAGTCCACGTCGAAGGTGTCGATGGTGTCCTGGTAATTGGCCAGTTCATCCGGGGTGCCCGCCAGGCTCAGCACGTTGCGCGCCGGGTCCACCAGCAAGAATGCGTTCTCCCGGGCGAACGGCTTGAGCAGTTTCTGCATCTCGGTCGCCGAGATATACCGCAACGCAAACAGCCGCGCCGACAAGCCGCTGGACGGCTTGGCCACCGGCATTTGCGGCACCAGCTTGCCCGCCACGGCCTGGTTGGCCGGCAGGATCACGTAGCGCTGGCCCTGGCGGATCATGGCGTTGTCGGTCCACGACAGCAGGGTTTCGAGGATCGACAGCGCCTGCTGTTTGTCCACCGGCTTGGAGGTGGAAAAGCTGACATTGCCCTTCACGCCCTGGGCAATGGTGTAATTCTCATGCAGCAGGTCGCCCATCACGCTGTTGATCACCGCTTCGATGGGCTGGTCCTGGAAGTTGAACACGATATCGCCGCTGCCCTCCTCCTTCCCCTGCGCCGTGGCGGCGGGCTGGCGCACGAACTGCTGGTTGCCGCGAATCAACTGGCGCTGCGGCGGCGCAGGGATGGCCGCTTGCGGGTTTTCGGCCACGGGCGGAGCGCTGGGCGGACGTTGCGAACCGGTGCCTTGCATGGCTTCGTGGAGCAGATCGTCGTCCGGCTCGAGACGATCGGGAAAGGCGCCACAGCCACCCAGGGCAATGGCGGTGGCCAGGCAAAACGTTGAGGTGCGCATATCGATCAAGGGAGGGGCTCGCGGGGAAGAGAAGTCGGTGGGCGGGAGGACGGCGGCGGCAAGCGCCTGGCGTAGAGGCTCAAGGTTTGCGTGCGGCCGTCCAGCACAAAACGGGCGTATTGCGGGGTCAGGTGTTCCAGGCGCCAGCCGTTGGGCAGGGTCTGCCCCAGGCGCACGGTCAACGCGCGGCCATCGGCCTGCTTGAGCATCGCCATTTGCAGGTTGCCGGTGATCATGATCCCGCTGAGGGTCAGGTTGGCCAGGCTCGACACCTGGGCCTTGCCGACCACGCGATCGGGGCTGCGATCGGGGCTGAACAGCGGCGCCTGCCAGGTGGCGGCGAGGCTTTCCAACGGCACGCTGGGCGCCACCTGCACCCTGGCCGAAGGATGGGCCCGCGCGGCGGGCTCGGGCAGCCACTGCGGCTCATCGCCGATGCTGCTGAGGATCACCGCCATCAACACGCCCAAGGCGGCAGCCAGGACCAGCAGTCCCCATTCGAGGGGGCGCAAGGCACTGATCATCGCGCCCCCTGCGGTTGCAGATAGCCGCGCACCAGCAGGTGCACCACCAGTTGGCCCGCGCCGCCACTGGCCGGGGCCTGCTGGGCACGGCGCACGCGCAGTGCATCGACGAACAGGAACGGCGGCTGGTATTCCAGCTCGTGCAGGATCGCCGTGAGCGGCTCGATAGCGCAGTTGAGGGTGAGGCTGACCTTGACCTGGCGATAGGGCTCGCCGTCGTCCTGCTCCGGGGTGATCGGCTGGCGCTGGGTCAGGCTGCAGCCGCCACCGAGGTTGGCGTGGCTGTTGATCAGGTCGGCGAGGCGCTGCATCAGGTCGGCGGCGACCACGTCGGGGTCATCCCCGGGCAACAGGCTGGTGCTGCTGGCCGGGTCCTGCCTGGCCTGCTCCAGTTGCTGGCGCAGGGAATCGCCCTGGCGCAGCACGCCGGCGTAGCGTTGCTGCTGCTCGCGCAGTTGCTCGGCCTGTTCGCCCATGGCGCGCAGGGGGCCGGCGAACCAGCTGTCGATCAGCAGCCAATAGGCCGCGCCGACCACCATGGCCAACAACAGCAAGGCCGCGCCGCGACGTTCACGGGGTGTGAGGGGTCGGCGCATCGGCGGCCTCCTGGCGTAGATGCGCGCGCAAGGCAAACTGGTCCTTGCCGGTGCGGGCATCGGGTTGAATCACCCCTTCGAACTGGGCGTTTTCGAGGCTGTGGCAGCCCTTGATCCGGGTAATCAGGGCGCTGGCCTTGGCGCTTTGCCCGGCGAACGAAATCTCGCCGTCCTTCACATCCAGCTGGTCGAGCCAAGTGTCGGCGGGCAGGCAGGTGGTCAAGTCATTGAGCAGCGCAGCCAGGGGCGGTTGCGCCAGTTTGCGCCGGGTCAGGTACTGCGCCGCACCACGCGTGGTGAGCAGTTGCTGGCGCAGCGCATGCACGTGCGCGACCTCGGTTTTTTGCTGCTGGACACTGGCGTGCATGGCGTCGAGCACGCGTTGGCGGTCGTTGAGCCACAGCAGCATAGCCGCAATCAGCAAGGCGCCGCACAGCCACGGCAGGCTGCGTTGCAAGCCCTTGCCCACCGGGCGTTGACGCGGTCGCAGCGGCGCCGGAAGCAGGTCGATGCCCAAGTTGGCCACGTCCACCCGATGGGGATGCAGGCCGAACGCTGCGCAGTCGATGAGGATCTGGTCCAGGCGCTCGCGCAGGATGGCGACCAATGTCACCTCAAGGTGGCTGGACGTGCGCCGTTCCTGGCGGACGACGAAGTACAGCTGTTCGGCTTCGAACGGCGTGTAGCGGTCCAGTTCATAGCCGACCACCGCGTTGAGGTTGCGCGCGGCTGCCAGCGGCAGTTGCACGGTTTGCAGCAACACCGCCTCGGGCGCGAGCATCAGCACCTGGCGCGTGCTATCCACGGCAACCGGCGCCGTCAGCGGCCACGGGTGGATCTGCTCCGGCGGTTCGCGCAGCACCAGCCAACGCGGCAGGCAACCACGCAGTTCCGCGAGCCACAGGCGCCAGCCTTGTTGCAGCAGGCTGCCACGCCAGTGTCGGGCGATGGGTTCGAGTCGATTCATTCTTGCCAACGCAGCACCCGGTAGGGTTGTGCGCTGTCCTCCGATGGGCTCAATAAAACCGTGACTTGCAGCCGGGCCTGATAGCCGCCGGGGCGCTGGGCGCGGCTGTCGACCACCAGCACTTCGCCCGGGTCGGCGCCCTCGGCGTCCGCATGTGGCAGGTTGAGTGCCTGGCGCATCAAGGGACTGGCGAAGGCCGGGTCGGGGCGATCGAGGTCGCTCCACAAGGTGATCTCGGGCAGCAGTTGGCTGTACAGCGCCTGGGTCATGCCGGGCAACTGGCGCACTTCTTCCAGCACCCGAAACGGCGCCAGGCCCTGGTTGCGTCGCGCCTCCAGCGCCTTGACCCACTGCCCGGCCTCGGCCGGACTGGCGCCGCAGGCCAGGGCCAGGTGCATGAGGTCCTGCGCCTCGGCGTTGATCAGGTAGAGCTTGCCGCGCTCGCTGCGCAGGTTCACCTGCACCTGCGCGTCATCAAAACTCAAGGCCCTGTCGCGGCCATCGGCGATCCAGTGTCGATCAGCCATGGCCATGGCGATGCCGGCTTCGGCGGCCAGTACGGTCTGGGTGTGCTGGCGCAGCCACAGGGCCTGGCGGCTTTCCAGTTGCACCCAGCCGGCCAGGCCGCCGAGCAACACGGCGAGCAAGGCCAGCACCCACAGCACCAGCAGCAGCGCGGCACCGCGCTGGCGCCTCATTCCTCGACGCTCCCGCTGGACAGGTTCAGGCGCAGGGCAATTACCTGGGTCACCCAGGGCACCGGTCCGTCGACATGCGCGGCGATACGCACCGCCGCCGGCAGGCGCCGGGGCCACGGCCAGGTGTCGATCCAACCAGTCGGTTGGCCCAGCGGGGATAGCCCGCGATAGCTCAATTGCAGCCTTTGCAGGTGGTCGAGCAGCACCTGCGGCTCATCACGCGCGACGGTGCTGGCCGATTCCAAGCGCGAAAACGCCACCTGCAATTGCTGCCCGGTCCTTTGCACCGTGAAGCGTTGAATGCCGCCGCCAAGCACACCGGGCAAGGTCGCCACAAACTGCAGGCGCTTGGGCGTACCGACAAAAAAGCCATCGGCCTGGCTGTCGTCCTCGGTCACGTCCAGGGGCAGCGCTTCGCTGATTGCCGTGCGCAAGAACTGCTGGGCGGCGCGCCTTTCATCCAGGCTGACCGTGTAGCGCTGGGCCTTGGCCACCGCGCGATTGGCGCCCAGCAATGCGCCACCCACCAGCACCAGCAACACGCTGAGCAAACTCAGGACCACAAGGATTTCCAGCAAGGTGAAGCCCTGCTCGCGGCGCGTCACAGGCGTGCCTTCAGGGTGCTGAAGTGCGCCTGGTGCTGGCCTTCGCGCACGCTCAGGTCGAGGCGAAACAGCTGCGGCTGCTGGCGGGTACGGGTCAGTTGCCAGTGGATGCCATCCAGTTCGCCCTGGCTGCGCCCTTCGACCAGGCGCCCGGCCGCTTCCTGGTCCAGCACGGTGAGCGCCACGTGGGTGAGCCGATCGCTGCGGGCGACGTGTGCCAACGAGCGCGCGCTCTGGCCGAACGCGACCAGCAGCACCGTGCTGCACACCGTCATCAGCGTCAACGCCGCGAGCATTTCGAGCAGGGTGAACCCTGCCTGGCGTTTCATCGCAGCACCCGGGACTGGACGCTGCCGGTCAGCCAGCCGATATCAATGCGCCAACGCCGACTGCCGTTGGCCAACACCAGATGGCCGCCGGTGGAACTGCCATCGGGGTAAAACTCGATGGCCGATCCCGCCTGTTCTGCCGTGTGCAAACTGACCTGCAACTCAGGCGGCCAGTGTTGCAGCGCACGGCCCGGTGCCTGGAAAGTCCTGCCCGGCAAATCGAATGCCGTGCGCGCTACCTGGCCGTCGACAATCGCCCCGGCCCGCGTGGTGCGCAGCGCATCGACCAGTTGCCCGACCACCCGCCGCTCCTGCGCCGCCTGCAGCCCCTGGCGCACCCCCAGCCCCAGCAGCCCGGCAGCGACGCCCAGCAGCAGGATCACCACCAGCATCTCCAGCAGGGTAAAGCCGCGCTGGGCCATCGCCGGGTTACTCCCAATTGCCCAGGTCGGCGCTGTAGCCGTCGCCGCCCGGTTGGCCGTCCTGGCCGTAGAAGATCAGGTCGAAAGCGCCGTGTTCACCGGGGAAGCGATAACCGAAGGCGTGGCCGAACGGGTCCTTGAGGTCCGACGGCTTGGCGTATGGCCCGGCCCAACTGGCCGCGTTGCCGGGCTTGTCCACCAACTGCTGCAGGTTGTTGGGCGGCGAGCCGACATCCAGGGCGTAGCTGTCGATTTTCATGCTCAGGCTCGCCAGCTGCGCCTTGCCCGCGCCGTATTTGCCCTTGTCCACATTGCCGCCGACCTGGCGTACCACAATGGTTGCAACGATGCCCAGCAGCACGATCACCGCGAGCATTTCCAGCAGGGTGAAACCGCGTTGGCGGCGTGAAGATTTCATCAGTCTGGCTCCTTGAAGGTTCATATATTGCTGGTCAGGCTCATCAGCGGCAGCATGATCGCCAACATGATCACCGCCACCAGCACGGCCATGACCACAGTCAGCGACGGCACCAGCGCGGCGAGCAGGCGGTCGATGCCACGCTTGGCCTCGACGTCGAAAATGTCGGCCACCTTGAGCAGCATGCTGTCCAGTTCACCGGCCTGTTCGCCGACCTCAATCATTTGCAGGGCCAGCTCCGGCAGCAGCGGTTGGCTGCCGAACGCGCTGGCCAGGGTGCCACCGCCTTTCACCGACTCCGCCGCCTGCGCCACCTGGGCCTGCAGCGCGCGATTGCTGCAGACCTGCCGCGCGATCACCAACGCTTGCAGCAGCGCCACGCCGTTGCTGAGCAAGGTGCCGAGGGTGCGCGCCAGACGCGCGGCTTCGACCCGCTGCAGCAGCGGACCGATCACGCGCAGGCCGAGCAGGCGCCGGTCGTGGCGTTGCCGGCGCAGGGGATCGCGCAGGCGCGCGGCGAGTGTCCAGGCCATCACGATCAATGCCGCCAACACCGCCAGGCCATAGCGACCGAGAAACTGGCCGAGCGCGAGAATCACCTCGGTGATCCATGGAATCGGCACGCCCAGGTCCTCGAAGATCGGCACGAATTGCGGCACCACGTACGCCAGCAGCAGCGCCAGGGAACCGAGCACGCCGACCACCAGGAACGCGGGATAGATCAGCGCATTGATCACTTCGCCCCTTAATAACTGGCTGCGCTCCAGGTAATCGCTGAGCTGGCGCAAGGTGCTTTCCAGCGCGCCGCCAGCTTCACCGGCACGCACCATGCTCAGGTACAGCGGGGAAAAGTTGTCGCCCTCTTGCGCAAGCGCCGCGGATAACGTCTGGCCTGCCTTGACCTGCTCGCGGATGCGTTCGATCAACGCGCGCACCGCGGGCGGGCCGGGCTGTTTGAGCAACAGGCCGAGGGCACGTTCCAGGGGCTGGCCGGCGCCCAACAGCGTGGCCAGTTGCTGGGTGAAATTCACCAGCGCTGCGCCCTTCAACGGCCCGCGCGTGTTGCGCAGCAGCCGGCTGCCCGCCGCTTCGATGTGCAGCAGCAACAAGCCGCGCTTGTGCAAGGCGGCGACGGCGGCAGCCTGATCGGCGGCATCCAACGTGCCGCTGTGCGTGGCACCCTGGCTGTCCAGGGCGCGGAATTTGAACAGGCTCACGCACCCTCTCCACGGGTGACGCGCAGTACTTCTTCCAGCGAGGTAATGCCCGCCAAGGCCTGGCGCAGGCCTTCTTCATGCAAGGTGCGCAGGCCGGCACGACGGGCGGCCTGCTCCAGAGTGTCGGCGTCGGCGTGGCGCATCAGCAGGCTGCGCAGCTCATCGTTCATCACCAACAGTTCGGTGATGGCGCTGCGGCCGTGATAACTGCCGCGGTAGAGCAGGATCGGGCGCTGTTCGGTCAGGCGGTCGAGGCCATGTTCCTCGACCAGTTCCGGCGGTGCTTCGAACGCCACGCGCGTGGCCGGGTCCAGCCGTCGCACCAGGCGCTGCGCCAGGATGCCGCTGACGGTCGAGGCGATCAGGTAACTTTCCACGCCCATGTCCAGCAGCCGCGTGATACTCGCGGCGGCGCTGTTGGTGTGCAGGGTGGACAGCACGAGGTGGCCAGTGAGGGAAGACTGGATAGCGATGCGGCAGGTTTCGAGGTCGCGGATCTCGCCGATCATGATCACGTCCGGGTCCTGGCGCACGATGGAGCGCAGCGCACCGGCGAAGTCCAGGCCGATGGCCGGCTTGACCTGGATCTGGTTGATGCCTTCGAGCTGGTACTCCACCGGGTCTTCCACGGTGATGATCTTGCGTTCGGTGGTGTTGAGCCGCGCCAACGCGGTGTACAGCGTGGTGGTCTTGCCCGAACCGGTGGGCCCGGTGACCAGCAGGATGCCGTGGGGCCGCTCCAGCAGATCGAGGAAGGCCGCCAGGCGCTGGCCGTCGAAGCCCAGGCTGGGGAAGTCGAACTGCACGGTTTGCCGGTCCAGCAGGCGCATCACCACCGACTCGCCGAAACTGGTGGGCACCGTGGAGACCCGCAGGTCCAGTTCCTTGCCCTGGATACGCAGCATGATCCGCCCGTCCTGGGGCAGGCGCCGCTCGGCGATGTCCAGGCGCGCCATGATTTTCACCCGCGAGATCACCGCCGCCGACGAACTGGCCGGCGGTGCCTCGGCGTCGTGCAGCACGCCGTCGATGCGGTAGCGCACCTTGAGCTGGTTTTCGAAGGGCTCGATATGGATATCCGAAGCGCGCTGTTCCACGGCGCGCTGCAGGATCAGGTTGACCAGGCGAATCACCGGCGCTTCGGAGGCCATGTCCTTGAGGTGTTCGATATCTTCCAGCGCGCCGCCCTGCTCATCGAGGTTCTCGATCAGCGTGCCCATGGCGGAACGCCCCTGGCCGTAATAGCGCTCGATCAGCGTGTCGACTTCAGTACGCGGGCCGATCGCCAGCCACACCGGCACCTGGCAGGCGTAGGCCAGGGCCTGGAACGGATAGGCCTGCGCCGGGTTGGCCGCGAGCACGCGCAGCCCGCCCTGGTTCCAGCCCATGGGCACCACCTGGTAGTGGCGCATGAAGCGCTCGGTGAGCGCCGGCAAAGGGTCGAGCAGCGGCGGCGCGGCATCCGCCAGCAGCAGCGGCGCACCGAGCAGGCCGGCCCAGGCACGCGCCAACTCGATTTCCGAGACCAGCCCCAGGCGCGTGAGCAGCCCCAGCAGGTCGCCGGCATCGGTGGACAAGCGTCGGGCACGCTCCAGGTCGACGGTTTTCAGCCCGGCGTGCTGCATCAGCCACGCGCACACTTGGTCGGTGTGCGGTATCTGCAGATGGCAGGCATCGATAGGCATGGACGACATAGTAGTGGGTGTCTGATTGCGAGAAAGTATGGCTATTTGGAACTACTGGGCATTAAAGGTAAAAGGCCATTAGTTCGCCACGCCGCAGTCGAAGTTAACCGGGGTTATCGACTGGAAGTTACAACGCTAGTTCCGGAAGCTCGGAAACAAACTGAAAAGAATAGCCAAGGACTGTCCCGGATTTCCGGTACAACCCTTGATTTAAAGCCTTCGTTACCTGCCGTCAGGATTTGGCTAATTGCAATTAGCCACGTGCTTAGTTATTCAGGCACTTTCGCGCTCGATCAAGCGACATTGCAAAAGATTCAAGCGCTGAACTTCCTCTTCAACCGGCAATACGCCCAAACTTTGCAGAACCCGCGTCGCTGCTAATACACCGATATCCAAGGCCGGCGGTTTGATCGTACTGAGGCTCGGCAACAACATTTCGGCAAACGGATAATCGCCAAACCCCAGCACCGCGCAGTCCTGCGGGATCTTCACGCCGGCACGCTGCCCGGCCAACAGGCCGCCGGCGGCCAGGTTGTCATTGGCGAAGAAGATCGCGTCGGGCGGTGTCGCATGGCCCATCAGGGTTTCCATCGCCTGCTTGCCCGCTTCAAAGGGCGCGCGGTCAGCGTCGGGGGCGAATACCCAGGGGTCGACGCCCAACGCCGTCAGCGTCGCGGCGAACCCGTCTCGCCGTTCCAACGCGCTGAAGTCGCCCGGGGCGCTGTTCTGCACGAAGGCGATGCGCCGATAGCCCTGGCCATGCAGGTAGCGCGCGGCCGTGACGCCCACGTCGTAGTGGGAAAAGCCGATCTGCAACGGCTCGCGCTCGGGCACGTAGTCCCAGGTTTCCACCACCGGGATATCGACGTCGGCGATCATCTTTTCGGTGCCCGCGCTGTGGAAGCGACTGGTCAGCACCAGCGCCGCCGGCGACCAGCCGAGGAAGGCGCGCACCGCGCTTTCTTCCTGTTCGGCGCTGAAGTAACTGGACGCCAGCAACAGCTGGTAGCCGTGGCGGCTGAGCGTGTCGCTGAAACCCTGGATGGTATTGGCGAAGATCGGCCCCGAGATGTTCGGGATCACCATCGCCACGATCCGCCCTCGCGCCGAGGCCAGCCCGCCGGCCACCAGGTTGGGCACATAGCCGAGTTCGGCGACTACCGCGGCGATGCGCTCGCGACGCTCGGGCGAGACCTGTTCCGGCTGGTTGAAATAGCGCGACACGGTAATCGCCGATACCCCGGCCTGGCGCGCCACGGTGTTCAAGGTAACGCGCCCGGCGCCACGGCGTTTGCGCGGTTTGTCTTCGCTCACGGGATAATCCTGTTAAAAACAAAAAAGAATATAGGGCTAATTTTTTAGTATTTGACGCTCTAAACCAGACCTACCAATAATGCCGATGTTAGCGCTAACAAAGCGCGTTGTCTGCTACTCGCTCGAGCGAATGCCCAAGACAGTTTCACAGGCGCTGACGGTCGCAAGAACCGCAGCGGTTCAGGGCATTTCTTTCGAGCGGACACAGCATGCACAGGCACACTCACTTGTTTTTACTCGCCGGTTTGACGGCCCTCCCCGTAACCGGCGCCTTTGCCGCCGACGAGGCGGAACCGACGCTCAAGTCCGTCACGGTCACGGCCACCCGCCGCGAAGAGTCGCTGCAAAAAGTCCCGGTGGCGGTCTCCGTCCTGGACGGCGAGCAACTGGAGCGCGACAACCGCAACGGCGTGGCGAGCATCGCACAACAAGTGCCGTCACTGAACTTCCGCACCGGCGCATCGAACAAGGACACGTCGCTGTTCGTGCGCGGCGTCGGCACCATTTCCACCTCCCCTGGCGTCGAGCCGACCGTGGCCACCGTAGTCGACGGCGTGGTCTACGCGCGTCCTGGCCAGGCCACCCTCGACCTGCTCGACCTGGAGCGCATCGAAGTGCTGCGCGGCCCGCAAGGCACGCTGTTCGGCAAGAACGCCTCGGCCGGCGTGCTGAACATCACCAGCAAGGCGCCGACGGCCGAAACCCATGGCTATATCGACCAGTCCTACTACAGCGGCAATGAAAGCCGTACCCGCTTCGGTATCGGCGGCAGCCTGGTGCCGGACGTGCTCAAGGGCTCGATCAGCACGTTGTTCGGCAGCTACGATGGCAACGTCGACAACCAACACAATGGCCAGGAGGTCAACGGCTACAACCACAAGGGCATTCGCGGCAAACTGGAATTCACCCCGAATGACGACGTGAAACTGACCCTGATCGCCGACTACATGCAGTCCCACGACGATGCGCCGAATGGCGTGGTGAGCAAGTCTCTGACCCCGGCCTTCGCCAATGCGTTGAACCCGGTGCGCGCCTCCAGCGACAACCGTGATATCAACACCGACACCCGCAGCCATGTGGAAGACACCAACAAGGGTTTGTCTGCGCAACTGGACTGGAACCTGGGCGACTACACCCTGACCTCGATCACCGCTTGGCGCGGCTGGGACAACACCCAGTACCAGGATGGCGACCGCCTCGGCAGCGTCACAGCCGCGTTCCCCGGCACCGCCGACAAAGGCGAGCTGGCCTTCGACCAATACTCCCAGGAACTGCGCCTGGCCTCGCCCAAAGGTGAATTCCTGGAGTACGTCGGCGGCCTGTTCTACATGCACGGCAAAGACAAAGAGACCTACCAGCGCACGCTGACGACCACCACACGCACCGACCGCGGGATCGCCGACTACAGCACCACCAGCGACAGCTACGCGGTATTCGGCGAGACCACGCTGAATTTCACCTCGCGCTTTCGCGGCATCGCCGGCCTGCGCTATACCCACGACGACCTGAAATACGATCACCGTCGCACCTCCACCTCGGCCACCCTGGTCAGCGGGATTCAACCGGCCACCTCGAGTTCCGGCTCGGTGGATGAGGATGGCTGGTCCGGGCGCCTCGGCGTGCAGTACGACATCACCGACAACATCACCAGCTACCTCACCTACTCGCGCGGCTACAAAGGCCCGGCGTACAACGTGTTCTTCAACATGCTGGCGCGTGACACCGACGCGCTCAAGCCGGAAACCTCCAACACCTGGGAAGCCGGGATCAAGGCCACCGCCTGGAACAACCGCCTGACCACCAACCTGGCGGTGTTCCACAGCGATTACGACAACTACCAGGCCAACTTTTTCGACACGGTCGCCGGGCAGGTCGTCACGCGACTGATCAACGCCGGCAGCGTCAGCACCGAGGGCGTCGAACTGGATTACGCCTTGCAGGCCACCCAACAGCTGAAATTCTCGGGTGCCCTGGCCTACACCCGTGCACGCATCGATGAATTCGCCTGCCCGGCGGGCGCGGCGGCCACCTGTAATGTCAATGGCAAGCCGCTGCCGTACAGCCCGGACTGGAAAAGCTACGTGCGCGCCGACTACACAATCCCGCTGGATAACGGCCTGGACATCGAACTGGGCACCGATTACAGCTGGCAGAGCGAAGTGCAGTACGACATCAGCCAGAATGTCGACACCAAGCAAGGCGCCTACGGCATCTGGAACGCCAGCGTGGCCCTGGCCGACTACAGCAACGGCTGGCGCGTGGCATTCCTGGCCAAGAACCTTGCCGACAAGTCCTACTCACCGCTGCTGGCCACCGGCGGCAACTACATCTACCGCGCCGTGCCCCGTGACGATGAACGTTACTTCGGCGTGCAACTGCGCAAGGATTTCTAAGCATGAGCCGTCAACTGAAACTCGGCGCCTTCCTGATGGCCACCGGGCACCATGTCGCCGCCTGGCGCCACCCGGACGTGCCGGCGAATGCCGGGCTGGATTTCGCCCAGTACAAACACCTGGCGCGCGTTGCCGAGGCGGCGAAGTTCGATGCGCTGTTCGTGGCAGACAGCATCGCTGCCGCCACCGGTGAGGTCGCCAGCCATATGGCGCGCTCGGACCATTTCGAACCGCTGACGTTGCTCTCGGCGTTGAGTGCAGTGACGGAGCATATCGGCCTGATCGCCACGGCGACCACCAGCTATAACGAGCCTTACCATGTGGCACGTAAATTCGCCTCGCTGGATCACTTGTCCGGCGGGCGCGCCGGCTGGAACCTGGTGACCTCGGACAACGCCGCCGAAGCGCAGAACTTCGGGCGCGAGGAACACCTGGGCCATGCTGAGCGCTACAGCCGCGCGCGCGAGTTTCACCAAGTGGTCACCGGCCTGTGGGACAGCTGGGAAGACGATGCCTTTGTGCGCGACAAAGCCAGTGGCACCTATTACGACCCGAGCAAGCGGCATGTGCTGGAGCATGTCGGCGAACACTTCCGGGTCAAGGGCCCGTTGAATGTGGCGCGCTCGCCCCAGGGCCAGCCGGTGATCGTGCAGGCCGGCTCTTCCGAAGCGGGCCGCGAGCTGGCCGCGCAGACCGCCGAGGTGGTGTTTACCGCGCAGACGTCGCTGGCGAATGCCCAGGCGTTCTATGCCGACCTCAAGGCGCGTTTGAGCCGGTATGGACGTGAGGCGGACGCGCTGAAAATCATGCCCGGCGTGTTTGTGGTGGTCGGGCAGACCGAGGCCGAGGCGCAGGCCAAATTCGCCGCGTTCCAGGCGCTGGTTGAACCTGAAGTGGGCGTCGCGTTGCTGGGGCGCATGCTGGGCAATTTCGACCTGTCCGGCTACCCGCTGGACGGGCCGTTGCCGGCGCTGCCGGTGACCGACAGCGGGCAGCGCAGCCGCCAGCAGCTGTTGAGCGAACTGGCCGAACGCGAGCATCTGACACTGGCACAACTGGGCCGGCGAATTGCCGGCGGTCGCGGGCATTACAGCCTGATCGGCACACCCACGCAGATCGCCGACGAGCTGCAGCGCTGGTTCGAACAGGGTGCAGCGGATGGTTTTAATATCCTCGTGCCGCATCTGCCCGGGGGGCTGGAAGACTTTGCCCGCGAGGTGGTGCCCGAGCTGCAACGGCGCGGCCTGTTTCGCACCGAATACAGCGGCTCGACCTTGCGCGAAAACCTCGGTTTGGCGCGTCCGCAAAATCGCTTCAAGGAGGTTCAGGCATGAGGATTGCCGCGTTATTGCTCAGCCTGCTGGCGGTTACGCAAACCGCGTTGGCGGCTGCACCCGACACTTTGCGCATCGGCTATCAGAAAGGCTCGATTGCCCTGGTGCTGGCCAAGGAACATGGCTTGCTCGAACAGCGCTTTCCGCAGACGACGGTGAAGTGGATCGAATTCCCCGCCGGCCCGCAGATGCTCGAAGCGCTCAACGTCGGTGCGCTGGACGTGGGCTCGACCGGCGACATCCCGCCGCTGTTCGCCCAGGCCGCCGGTGCCGACCTGGTCTACATCGGCGCCGAACCCGCCAAGCCCAGTGCCGAAACCATTCTGGTGCGCAACGACAGTCCGCTGCATTCAGTGGCGGACCTGAAGGGCAAGAAAGTCGCGTTCCAGAAAGGCTCCAGCTCCCATAACCTGATCCTGCGTGCCCTGAATAAAGCCGGCCTGAGCTACAAGGATATCCAGCCGGTGTACCTGTCCCCCGCTGACGCGCGCGCGGCGTTCGAACAAGGCAGCGTGGATGCCTGGGCGATCTGGGAACCCTACTCGTCACTCGCCTTGAGCCAGAGCCCCAGCCATGTGCTGGCGAACGGCGAAGGCCTGGGCCTGTCGGGGCCGGTGTATACCGCGCGGCGCGAATATGCGAAGGCCAACGGCGGCTTTATCCATGATCTATTGGATGAACTCAGCAGCGCCGAAGCCCTCACCCGCAGCCAGCGCGAAGACAGCCTGCGCGTGCTGACACAGTTCATGGGCCTGTCCCGCGAAGTGATCGCACGCTACATGGATAACCGCCCGCCTTCGCCGATCTTGCCGATTGATGAGGGGATCATTAACGCGCAGCAGGCGACGGCAGATTTGTTCTATCAGAACCACCTGCTGCCCAAGGCGATTGAAGTAAAGAAGGCAGCGTGGAGTGTTGACGCTCGCTGATAGCAGTACCGCGGAGATGCCCATGAAGGCGGTGGGTCAGTTGACCTTGTATCGACGGATAGCCTGCCATCGCAGGCAAGCCAGCTCCCACAGGTTGCGCGGTGCCCTAAGCCACAATACAAAACCCAATGTGGGAGCTGGCTTGCCTGCGATAGCGGTCGGTCAGCCACTGCATGAGGTGACTGATATACCGCCTTCGCGAGCAAGCCCGCTCCCACAGTTTTGATCGCCGTCCGGGTTTGGATTCGGGGTGTTTCGCCCACATTCGCGCCGACGATACGACCCGGTTCGAACTTGAAATACAACCCAAATGTGGGAGCTGGCTTGCCTGCGAAGGCGGTGGGTCAGCCACTGCATGAGGTGACTGGTACACAGCCTTCGCGAGCAAGCCCGCTCCCACAGTTTTGATCGTCGTCCGGGTTTGGATTCGGGATGTTTCGCCAATATTCGCGCCGACGATACGACCCGATTCGAACTTGAAATACAACCCAAATGTGGGAGCTGGCTTGCCTGCAATAGCTGTCGGTCAGCCACTGCATGAGGTGACTGATACACCGCCTTCGCGAGCAAGCCCGCTCCCACAGTTTTGATCATCGTCCGGGTTTGGATTCGAGGTGTTTCGCCAACATTCGCGCCGACGGTACGACCCGGTTCGAACTTGAAATACAACCCAAATGTGGGAGCTGGCTTGCCTGCGATAACGGTGGATCAGCCACTGCATGAGGTGACTGACACACCGCCTTCGCGAGCAAGCCCGCTCCCACATTTACTAACCGAGCCGGGTGCTCTTCTCGACCAGGCACATGGGCGTGCCCGCCACCGGTTCCTGCATGATCTGCACTTGCACTTCAAACACCTGGCGCATCAACTCGGCACTGATCACTTGCTCCGGCGCGCCATCGGCCACCAGCTTGCCGCCGTGCATCACCGCCAGGTGATCGGCGTAGCGGCAGGCCTGGTTGATGTCGTGGAGCACGGTGATCACCGTCTTGCCTTCGGCGGCGAGTTCGCCCATCAGGTCGAGCAGTTCGACCTGGTGGCTGATGTCGAGGTAGGTGGTGGGTTCGTCGAGCAGCACCACGGGCGCGTTCTGCGCCAGCACCATGGCCAGCCAGGCACGTTGGCGCTGGCCGCCGGACAGGTCGGCCAGGGCACGGTCGGCCAGGTTATCCAGTTCCAGGCGCTGCATGGCCTGGGTCACATGAGACTGGTCGTTGCCGCTCAGGCGCCCCCACAGTGAGTTGTGCGGGCTGCGGCCGTAGGCGATCAGCTGGCGCACGCTGACGCCCTCCGGCACCGGCAACACCTGGGGCAGAAAGGCGACCTGTCGCGCCAGTTGGCGGGCAGACAGGCTCGCATAGGCCTGGCCATCCAAGGTCAACTCACCCTGGGTCGGCTTGAGAATGCGCGCAAATGCCTTGAGCAAGGTGGACTTGCCGCAGCCGTTGGGGCCGATCAACGCGGTGACCTTGCCCACCGGCGGCGCGAACGACAGGCCCTGCACGATGCGCGTCGCGCCATAACCGATATCGAGCTGTCGTGCGTGGAGAATACTCATGTGGTCAGCCCTTGAACCGTGCCAGCAACCAAAGAAAATACGGCGCGCCAATCACCGCCGTGAGTACCCCAGCAGGGATTTCGCTGGGCGCAATCAAGCTGCGCCCGAGGGTGTCGGCGAGCACCAGCAGCAGCGCGCCGATCAGCATCGCCGCCGGCAGCAAATAGTGGTGATGCCCGCCCACCAGGCGCCGCGCCATGTGGGGTGCGACCAGGCCGATAAACCCGATCGGGCCGATCACGCCCACCCCCAGGCTAGTGAGCAGCACCGCGCAAGCCATTGCCAGCCAGCGCGTGCGGCCAAGTGCGGTGCCCAGGCTGTGGGCGGCTTCATCGCCCAGGGCGATCAGGTTCAGCGGCTTGGCCAGGCACAAACCCAGCGGGATCAGCACCAGGAACGGCAGCACCAGCGCCACATGGTGCCAGTTGCGGCTCCACAGACTGCCGGTCAGCGCGAGCAAGGCGGTGTTGATATCCAGCGGATGGGACAGGATCAGAAACTCGGTGACGCTGGACAGGGTCACCGCAATCGCCACCCCGGACAGCGCAAAGCGCACCCCGGAAAAACTCACGCCGGTGTTGTACAGCGCCAGCAGCAACGCGCCGCCGGCACCGCCCAGGCACGCCACCAGCGGCAGCCAGGCGATCGGCAGGTGCGGCCAGCCGATGATCGCCACGGTCAGCGCCAATCCCGCGCCTTGGGTCACGCCGAGGATTTCCGGCGAGGCCAGCGGGTTGCGAATCACCCCCTGCACAATCGCCCCGGCCAGGCCGAATGCGCAGCCTGCGAGGATCGCGATCAGGCTGCGTGGCAGGCGGTGGTTCCACACTTCAAAGTCGAGCGCGTCATGGGCCAGCAGGCGGTCCAGCACGGTCTCCGGCGCGAGCCACACGGTGCCCGCGCTGAGGCTGACAAAGGTCGCCAGCACCAACAAACCGAGCAACAGCCAGAGGCGCAATCGTGGCTGGGTCATAGGGCACGCCTGGCGAGAAAGAGGAAGAACGGTGCACCAATCAACGCGGTGACCACCCCGGCCGGGGTTTCCACCGGGAAGGCCACGGCGCGGCTGAGCAGGTCGGCGCCCAGCACGATCACCGCACCCAACGCCGCGCTCAGCGGGATCAGCCAGCGGTAATCGTTGCCGAGAAACTGGCGAAGGATATTCGGCGCGATCAGCCCGACAAAACCAATCGGCCCCACCGCGCAAACACTAGCGCCCACCAGCAACAGGCTGGCGACAAACACCTGCAGGCGCAGGCTGGCGATGCCCACGCCCAACGAGCGCGCGGCGTCTTCGCCGAGGTTGATCAGGTTCAAGCGCGGCGCGCACCACAGCGCCCACAGGCCGCCGATCAAGGTGCACGGCCAAAGCAATTGCACCTGCGCCGCACCGACGTTGGCCAGGGAACCGGCCAGCCAGTTCAACACGCTTTGCGCCTGGGCCTCGACCAGGATCACAGTGAGGCGGGTTAAGGCAGCACACAGGGCTGCGACGGCAACGCCCGCCAATACCAGGCGCCCCTGGGCCGTGGTCGGCGACCAGGCACCGCCGAGGCTGAACACCGTGATCCAGGCCAGTGCGCCGCCCAGGCAGGTCATCAGCAAGGCGCCACCGGCGAACGGCAACGCGACCAACCCGGTGGAAAACAACGCAAGCCCCAACGCCGCCCCCGCCGTCACGCCGAACAACGAAGGCGATGCCAGGCGGTTGCGGGTGATGCCTTGCATCAGTGCCCCGGCCAGGCCCAGGCAAGCCCCCACCAACGCCGCGCACACCGCTCGCGGCACACGCAACTGAGCTACGATATAGGCCATGTTGCCGCCGACACGGCCCTGATGAACCAGGCCGTTCCAGGCATCCGCCGCCGTCAGGGTGAACGGTGACCAGCTGTACAACGACAGCCAGAACAACCCGGCGCCGAGCAGCAGAATGCCGGCTGCCGCCACACTGCGCGCCATGCTTATTGGCTCAGTACGGCTTTACCGCCCTTGAGAATCGCCAACGCGTCTTCGGCAATCTGCTCCGACGCCAGCACCCCACGGTTACGCGCCCAGCTGTCGCCATTTACTTCGGCCACCTGCTGGTGACGTACGGCGCCGAGCACTTGCCACAGCGGCTGCTTGCTCCAGCTGTCGACGATGCTCGGGCGGCGGTAATGGCCGACCAGCAACCAACCCGGGTCGAGGGCGAGGAGTTGCTCCAGGCTGACGAACTCGGTCGGCGCCGCATTCGCGCGTACCGCTGGCACCTTCAGGCCGATGGCCTGCAGCACGCTGCCCGCGTAGGAGTCCGGGCCGTGCACCGAGAAGCTGTCTTCCCGCGCGACACCAAACAATACGTTGGTACCGGCAGGGATCTGCGCGGCGATTTTTTTCAGGTTGTCGCGGTTCTGCGCGATACGCGCTTGCATCTGCGGGCCTTTGCCGAGGGCCTTGCCGATCAGTTCGGCGGACTTGAGGCTACCCTGGTAATCCTCGCCGCGCGAGGGCAGCAACAGGGTCGGCGCAATGCTTGCCAAGTCGCTGTACAGCGCTTGATGACGGTTAAGGTCGGCAACGATCAAGTCCGGCTTGAGCCGGGCGATTTCCTCGATGCTCGGCTGCGAACGCAGGCCTACGGACTGCCACTGGCCGATGGCTTGGCGCACCCTTGGCAGCACACGGTTGGCGTCGCCATCGTCAGCGGCGCCAACGGGTGTGACGTCGACGGCGGCCAGGCTGTCGAGAAAGGAGAACTCCAGCACCACCACGCGCTTGGGCGCATCCGGCAGATGCACGGCGTGCTGGCCGTCATTGAGGTCGATGGGCGCAGCGCTTAATACGCTTGAAGAAAACGCCAGGAGGCAGGCGGCAAGGGTCGGGATGGAGCGCAGCATTCGCATGACAAGTACCTCGGCGTTAAAACACCCCGGCTAGACAGGCTGGGGAAAACGGCGGGTACTATTCCATATCGGCGCGGCGTGATCAAAAAACATTCTCATTTCCACCCTGGCGAGGAGCTTGCTGTGCTGAGCAAGCCTGTTGGGGTCAGCAAATTTATTGTGGTGAGTACGTTTGTTGGAGTCAGCAAATTTATGGTGGTGAGCACGCTCCTGTGGCGAGCGGGCTTGCCCCGCGTTGGGCTGCGTAGCAGCCCCAAAACAGATCAGCATGGAATGCCTGGCACACCGCATTTTGCTTGAAAGGGGCTGCTGCGCAGCCCAACGC
>NZ_JASCPP010000033.1:0-55343 GCF_029959745.1 Pseudomonas sp. PS01298
CCAGCCTTGGTTGTTTCGTGATGCGAAATTCTATGTAGGCGGCACTGGCCCCGTCGCGAGCAAGCCCGCTCCCACATTCGACCGAGTTCCTTGAGTTGAAATGCGATCAAATGTGGGAGCGGGCTTGCTCGCGAAAGGGCCTGTACGAACAACACAAAAGCCAGGAACATCACCATGACCAACACCGCCCACACCCAAGTCGTGCAAAAACAATTCGGCGAGCAAGCCTCGGCCTACCTGAGCAGTGCCGTGCACGCCCAGGGCACCGAGTTCGCGCTGCTCCAGGCCGAGCTGGCCGGGCAGGGCAGTGCACGACTGCTGGACCTGGGCTGCGGCGCCGGGCATGTGAGTTTCCAGGTGGCACCACTGGTCAAGGAAGTCGTGGCCTACGACCTGTCCCAGCAGATGCTCGACGTGGTGGCCGGCGCCGCCAAGGACCGTGGCCTGGGCAATATCCGCACTGTCCACGGTGCCGCCGAACGCCTGCCGTTTGCCGACGGCGAGTTTGACTTTGTGTTCAGCCGCTACTCGGCCCATCACTGGAGCGACCTCGGCCTGGCCCTGCGTGAAGTGCGCCGGGTGCTCAAGCCGGGTGGCGTGGCGGCGTTCGTCGATGTGTTGTCACCGGGCAGCCCACTGTTGGACACTTACCTGCAAACCGTCGAGGTGCTGCGCGACACCAGCCACGTGCGTGATTACTCCGCCGCCGAATGGCTGCGCCAGCTCAGCGAAGCCGGCCTGCGTGTGCGCACCAGCAGCCGCCAGCGCCTGCGCCTGGAATACACCTCGTGGGTCGAACGCATGCGTACGCCGCAGGCGCTGCGCGCCGCGATCCTTGAGCTGCAGCAGGCGATGGGCCAGGAAGTGCGCGATTATTACGAGATTCAAGCCGACGGCACCTTCAGCACCGACGTGCTGGTGGTCTTCGCCGAGCGCTGATTAACTTTTTCCGACCTGCCCACGGGCAGGTCGCTTGATGAAATGAGGAACGCATGAGCAAGCAGATTCTGATTCTCCCTGGCGACGGTATTGGTCCGGAAATCATGGCCGAAGCGGTCAAAGTCCTGGAACTCGCCAACAGCAAGTACAGCCTGGGCTTCGAATTGAGCCACGACGTGATTGGCGGCGCCGCCATCGACAAGCATGGCGTGCCGCTGGCTGACGAAACCCTGGACCGCGCCCGCGCGGCTGACGCCGTGCTGCTCGGCGCCGTGGGTGGCCCGAAGTGGGACAAGATCGAGCGTGACATCCGTCCTGAGCGCGGCCTGCTGAAAATCCGTGCGCAACTGGGCCTGTTCGGCAACCTGCGCCCGGCGATCCTCTACCCGCAACTGGCCGATGCCTCGAGCCTCAAGCCGGAAGTGGTCGCGGGCCTGGATATCCTGATCGTGCGCGAACTGACCGGCGGTATCTATTTCGGCTCGCCACGCGGCGTGCGCGAGTTGGAAAATGGTGAGCGCCAGGCCTACGACACCCTGCCGTACAGCGAGAGCGAAATCCGCCGGATCGCCCGTGTCGGCTTCGACATGGCCCGCGTGCGTGGCAAGAAAGTCTGCTCGGTGGACAAGGCCAACGTGCTGGCGTCCAGCCAGCTGTGGCGTGAAATCGTCGAAGAAGTCGCCAAGGACTACCCGGACGTCGAGCTGAGCCACATGTACGTCGATAACGCCGCCATGCAACTGGTGCGTGCGCCGAAGCAGTTCGACGTGATTGTCACCGACAACCTGTTCGGCGACATCCTGTCCGACCAGGCGTCGATGCTCACCGGCTCCATCGGCATGCTGCCGTCGGCGTCCCTGGACACCAACAACAAGGGCATGTACGAGCCTTGCCATGGTTCGGCGCCGGACATCGCGGGGCAGGGCATTGCCAACCCGCTGGCGACCATCCTGTCGGTGTCGATGATGCTGCGCTACAGCTTCAACCTGGGCGAAGCGGCGGATGCAATCGAGAAGGCCGTGAGCCTGGTGCTGGATCAAGGTTTGCGTACCGGCGACATCTGGTCGCAGGGTTGCACCAAGGTCGGCACACAAGAAATGGGCGACGCAGTAGTCGCCGCGCTGCGGAATCTGTAATCTCTCGGGCCCGCTTGCAGTTGTTGCTGCAAGGCGGCCCACTTTTTAACAAGGTGTAGTTGCGATGAAACGTGTAGGTCTGATCGGTTGGCGCGGTATGGTCGGTTCCGTGCTCATGCAGCGGATGCTGGAAGAGCAGGATTTCGATCTTATTGAGCCGGTGTTTTTCACCACTTCGAATGTCGGTGGCCAAGGGCCGTCCGTGGGCAAGGATATTGCCCCGCTCAAGGACGCCTACAGCATTGAAGAGCTGAAAACCCTCGACGTGATTCTGACCTGCCAGGGTGGCGACTACACCAGCGAAGTCTTCCCCAAGCTGCGTGAAGCCGGCTGGCAGGGCTACTGGATCGACGCCGCCTCGAGCCTGCGCATGCAGGACGACGCGGTGATCATCCTCGACCCGGTCAACCGCAAGGTCATCGACCAGCAGCTGGATGCCGGCACCAAGAACTACGTCGGCGGCAACTGCACCGTCAGCCTGATGCTGATGGGCCTGGGCGGCTTGTTCGAAGCCGGCCTGGTCGAGTGGATGAGCGCGATGACGTATCAGGCGGCCTCCGGTGCCGGCGCGCAGAACATGCGTGAGCTGATCAAGCAGATGGGCGCGACCCACGCGGCCGTCGCCGATCAACTGGCCGACCCGGCCAGCGCGATCCTCGACATTGACCGCCGTGTGGCCGAAGCCATGCGCAGCGATGCCTACCCGACCGAGAACTTCGGCGTACCGCTGGCCGGCAGCCTGATCCCGTGGATCGACAAGGAACTGCCGAACGGCCAGAGCCGTGAAGAATGGAAGGCCCAGGCCGAAACCAACAAGATCCTCGGGCGCTTCAAGAACCCGATCCCGGTGGACGGCATCTGCGTGCGCATCGGCGCCATGCGCTGCCACAGCCAGGCGCTGACCATCAAGCTGAACAAAGACGTGCCGATCGCCGATATCGAAGGGCTGATCAGCCAGCACAACCCGTGGGTCAAGCTGGTGCCGAACAACCGCGATATCAGCATGCAGGAGCTGAGCCCGACCAAGGTCACCGGCACCCTGAATGTACCGGTGGGCCGTCTGCGCAAGTTGAACATGGGCAGCCAGTTCCTCGGCGCATTCACCGTGGGCGACCAGCTGCTGTGGGGCGCGGCGGAGCCGCTGCGTCGCATGCTGCGGATTCTGCTGGAGCGTTGATCGCTTCCTTGCATTGAAAAACCCCGTGACCTGGTGACAGGTGCGGGGTTTTTTATTGCCCTGGAGGGCCTCATCGCAGGCAAGCCAGCTCCCACATTTGATCGCATTTCAACTGAAGAAACTCGGTCGAATGTGGGAGCGGGCTTGCCCGCGAAGAGGCCATCAGCCATCCCCCAAAAACCCAGGCTAATTGCCTCACCCCCAGCCACCCGGTAAAGTGCCGCTCCCCCCGCAATGCCCGAGGCAGCCCCATGACCCAGACCTTTGAAATCGCCGTGATCGGCGCCACCGGCACCGTTGGTGAAACCCTGGTGCAGATCCTCGAAGAACTGGATTTTCCGGTGGGCACCCTGTATCTGCTGGCGGGCAGCAACTCCGCCGGGGCATCGGTGCCGTTTCGCGGCAAGAATGTGCGGGTCAAGGAAGTCGACGAGTTCGATTTCAGCAAGGCGCAATTGGCGTTCTTCGCGGCGGGGCCGGCAGTGACCCTGAGCTTCGCGCCGCGGGCCACGGCCGCCGGATGCTCGGTGATCGACCTGTCGGGCGCCTTGCCCGCAGAGCAGGCGCCCCACGTGGTGCCGGAGGCCAATGCTGAGGTGCTGAAGGGGCTGAAAAAGCCATTCCAGCTCGCCAGCCCCTCTGCCGCCAACCTGGCCGTGGTCCTGGCGCCATTGCGCGGCCTGCTGGATATCCAGCGGGTGAATGTCACCGCCTGCCTGGCAGTCTCCTCCCAGGGCCGTGAGGCCGTCAGCGAGCTGGCCCGGCAAACCGCCGAGCTGCTGAACGTGCGTCCGCTGGAGCCGCAGTTCTTTGATCGGCAGATGGCGTTCAACCTGCTGGCGCAAGTCGGCACGCCAGACGCCCAGGGCCACACCGCGCTGGAAAAACGCCTCGTCCACGAACTGCGCGCGGTGCTGGGCTTGCCTGCCCTGAAGATTTCCGCCACTTGCGTTCAAGCCCCGGTGTTTTTTGGCGATAGCCTGACAGTGTCGTTGCAATTGGGGGCGGCGGTGGATCTGGCTGCCGTCAATCGCGCGCTGGATGCAGCGCCCGGCATCGAGCTGGTCGAGGAGGGCGATTACCCCACCGCCGTGGGCGACGCGGTGGGCCAGGATGTGGTCTATGTGGGCCGAGTGCGCGCCGGTGTGGATGACCCGGCGGAACTAAATTTGTGGCTGGCGTCAGATAACGTACGCAAAGGCGCAGCGCTTAACGCCGTACAGCTGGCGCAGTTGTTGATAAAAGGCCTTGCGTAAAAGATACTTGGCGGCAATTTGTAGATTGATTCTAGCCAGGCGCTATGCTTGGCCCGAAGCGGAACAGAAGCGTGTCGGTGACCTATCGGCTCGCCATGCCTTATGGCAGCGGTTACCAACCTTCTCGCAGGCCGGGGAGTGTTCAAACAAAGGATGAGGCTATGGTTCAAGTTCGCAAACTGGTGTTAGCAATAGCGGCCGCCTCGGCGCTGTCCTCCGGTATGGCGCAGGCGCTGCAGCTGGGGGAGATGACCCTCAAGTCGAAGTTGAACCAGCCGTTGTCGGTGGAAATCGAATTGCTCGATGTCGGTGGCCTCACGGCGTCCGAGATCACCCCGAGCCTGGCTTCCGACCAGGCGTTTGTGGATGCCGGGGTTGACCGCCAGGCCTTTCTCAATGACCTGACCTTTACACCGGTGGTCAATCCCAACGGCCGCAGCGTGGTGCGTGTCACCTCCAGCAAGCCGTTGCCCGATTCCTACGTACGCTTCCTGCTGCAGGTGCAATGGCCCAACGGCCGCCTGATGCGCGACTACAGCGTGTTGCTTGACCCGGCAAAATTCGACCAGCCAGCGCCGACGGCAGCAGTCCCTGCACCGCGTGCGGGGACTGCAGCCAGCACCGCGCCTGCCGCGACCAAGCCTGCGCAACACACAACCACCTCCCGCGATACCTTGTGGGAAATTGCCGCGAAGAACCGCAACGGCGGTTCGGTACAGCAGACCATGCTGGCTATCCAGGCGCTCAACCCCGATGCGTTTATCGACGGCAATATCAACCGCCTGAAAACCGGCCAGGTCCTGCGCCTGCCCGACACGGTGCAAAGCACCGCACTCGCGCAACCACAGGCGATTGCCGAAGTCAGCGCACAGAACGCCGCCTGGCGTGAGGGGCGCCGTTCGGGCACGAATCAGGCGGCAGGCAAGCAACAGCTGGACGCCACCCGGCGTACCCAGGCCGGTAATGCACCGGCAAGCACCAACGCCAAGGACAACCTGAGCCTGGTCTCGGCCGAAGCCGCGCGCAAAGGCGGCAAGGGCAAGGCCGGCGACGGCCAGGCGCTGAGCGACAAGCTGGCGATGACCCAGGAACAACTCGACACCACTCGCCGCGACAACGAAGAGCTGAAAAGCCGTGCGGCCGACTTGCAGAGCCAGTTGGACAAGCTGCAAAAGCTGATTCAGCTGAAGAACGATCAACTCGCGCGCTTGCAGGCGGAGAAGGGTGATCCGAGCGCGCAGGCCACGGCGGCGCTGCCCGCGCAGTTGACCAGCGACCCGGCGGCCGCTTCAACGGCCCCTGCAGCCCCGGCCCCGGCCGCTGCCGCTACGCCAGCAGCGCCCGCACCCGAGCCGATCAAGCCGGAGGCTGCGCCCGCCACCACCGAAGGCAAATTCAATGACCTGCTGACCAACCCGATCGTCCTGGGGGTGATCGGCGGTGCGGCGGGCTTGCTGGTGCTGCTGCTCCTGCTGTTGTGGGCGCGTCATCGCAATGCGCGCCTGGAAGAGGAAAAGCACCTGCGCATGGCGCGGGCCCTGGCTGAAGAGCCGGCCTTCACCTCCAATATCGACCATGACCTGCCGCCCGACAGCTTCGAAGGCCTGGAAGTACCGCCGCCGAACGTCAAACTGGCGGCCGCCCCCGCGCCGGCCCCCGTGGTTGAACCGGCGGTGGTGGCGCCGACGGTTGCTTCGGTGCTCGCGCCGCTGGCCGTTGCCGTGGCCCCGGAAAACGCCAACGACGCATTGGTACAGGCGCAGTCGCATATAGACCGTGGCCATCTGAACCAGGCCGCTGACGTGTTGGAGCAAGCGATCAAGCACGAGCCCAAGCGCAGCGACCTGCGCTTGAAGCTGATGGAAGTCTACGGCCTGCAAAACGACAAGGATGGTTTTGTCACCCAGGAGCGCCAACTGGTCGCCAACGGTGAAAACCATGCCCAGGTCGAGCAGCTCAAGAGCCGCTTCCCGGCCATGGCGGTGCTGGCGGCAGGCGTCAGTGCCGCCGTCGCCGCGGCCGCGCTGGATGCCCAGTACGTCAAGGATTTGCTTGAAGACAAACCCGCGGCCCCTGAGCCAGAGGCGTTCGACACCGATTTCGACCTGAGCCTGGACGATCTCGAAGCGGCTTCGCCGGCCGAGGTCAAGGGTGATCAGCAGACGTTTGAATCGCTCCTGCAGCAGCAGACCGAAGCCAAGGCGAGCCCGGATGATCTGTCGGACTTCGACCTCGACCTGCAGTTGGATGCCCCGGTTTCGGCGCAGTCCGACGACGACTTCCTCTCCGGCCTTGAAGACCAGATGAAGGATGTGCCGGCAGTTGAGCCACCGACCCTGACGCCTGCGGCGCTGGATGACTTCGACCTGCCGGAAGATTTCGACCTGTCCCTGGCCGACGAACCGGAGGCCACCGCCAAGCCTGATGCCTTCGCCTCGGAGCTGGATGACGTCAACGCCGAGCTGGATCGCCTGTCGCAGAGCCTGGAACACCCCTCCATCGAGCCGTCCTTCACCGCTGAAGACGCGGCGCTGGGCGGAGATGAGCCGGAGTTCGACTTCCTCTCCGGCACTGACGAAGTCGCCACCAAGCTCGACCTGGCCCAAGCCTATATCGACATGGGCGACGCCGACGGTGCGCGGGATATCCTTTCCGAAGTGCTCACCGAAGGTGATGAAGTGCAGCGCGGCGAGGCCAAGGAAATGCTCGGCCGGCTGGCGTAACAGTCAATAGTTGATGCAGCGGCGACCTTCGGGTCGCCGTTTTGCTTTTGTCGGCGCTGGTTTGCCGGCGATACCCTTCGCTCGGTTTTACCGAAAGACCGGGTCGCTTGCATCGCAGGCAAGCCAGCTCCCGCACAAATCGGCATAATGGCGGCCTTTGCGCAACTCATCAGGCTCTCAGTTCTTGGCAAATATAGATAATCCGGTCGCCGAAATGGCGGCTGACGGCTTTTACCGCATCGCCCTGGGCGTGGAATACAAAGGTTCGCGCTATCGCGGCTGGCAGCGTCAGGCCTCGGGTGTGTTGACGGTGCAGGAAACCCTCGAGAATGCCCTGGCGAAAGTCGCCGACTCCCCCGTATCGCTGATGTGCGCCGGACGCACCGATGCTGGCGTGCATGCGTGCGGCCAGGTGGTGCACTTTGACACCCAGGCCGAGCGTTCGATGAAGGCGTGGGTGATGGGCGCCAATATCAATTTGCCGCATGACGTCAGCGTCAGCTGGGCCAAGGTCATGCCGGCGCACTTTCATGCGCGTTTCAAGGCGATTGCCCGGCGTTATCGCTACGTGATCTACAACGACCAGATCCGCCCGGCGCACCTCAACCAGGAAATTACCTGGAACCACCGCCCGCTGGACGCCGAGCGCATGGCCGAGGCCGCGCAGCACTTGGTCGGCGTGCATGATTTCAGCGCCTTTCGCGCGGGGCAGTGCCAGGCCAAGTCGCCGATCAAGGAAGTCCACCACCTGCGCGTGACCCGTCACGGCAAGATGATCGTGCTGGATATCCGTGCCGGGGCGTTCCTGCACCATATGGTACGAAATATTGCCGGTGTACTGATGACCATCGGTACCGGCGAGCGTCCGGTTGAATGGGCCAAGGAAGTGCTGGAAAGCCGCATACGCCGCACCGGCGGGGTGACGGCGCATCCGTTCGGCCTGTACCTGGTGCAAGTGGAGTACCGTGACGAGTTCGAGCTGCCGGAGCGTTTCATCGGGCCACACTTCCTCACAGGTTTCAGTGAACTTGGCGGCTGACGCCCGGAAAAGCTTTTGTTACCATCCGGGACTTTCTCGGTTCAACCCCTGAGGTTTCTACGATATGTCTGCCGTTCGCAGCAAGATTTGCGGGATTACCCGCATAGAAGACGCGCTGGCGGCAGTCGAGGCGGGGGCGGATGCCATCGGTTTCGTGTTTTATGCGCGCAGCCCGAGGGCGGTGAATGTGTTGCAGGCGCGGGCGATCATCAATGCCTTGCCGCCGTTCGTGACCACCGTGGGCCTGTTCGTCAATGCCAGCCGCTGCGAACTCAACGAAACCCTGGATGCCGTGCCGCTGGATATGCTGCAGTTTCACGGCGACGAAACCCCAGATGAGTGCGAAAGCTACCAGCGTCCGTATATCAAGGCGTTGCGGGTCAAGGCCGGTGACGATATCGCCCGTGCCTGCGCCGCCTATACCGGTGCACGCGGGATCCTCCTGGATACGTATGTCGAAGGCGTGCCCGGTGGCACCGGTGAGGCGTTCGACTGGTCGCTGATTCCTCCGGGGCTGAGCAAACCGATCATCCTGGCCGGGGGGCTCAACCCCGACAACGTCGGCGCGGCGATCGCGCAGGTGCGCCCGTATGCGGTGGACGTCAGCGGTGGGGTAGAGCAGGGCAAGGGCATCAAGGATCACAGCAAGATTCGCGCATTCATGCAGGCTGTGCGCAACAGCAGTGGCGGGATGTGACGGCTGGCAGTCTGCCGCCGTCCATAACTACCACTGTGTAAAACAGCCCGGCGCCGCCTGTGGGTGGCCCGGCAATGAAGTGGCAAGCCTGCGCTGGCAGGTTGTCTGGAAGGCTGAGGATGCAGGCGGGAGATGGCTGGTCGAACACCTGACCCCGTCCCACCTGTGTCATCGCCACATATGAATTTAGCTCAAGGGCATACGCGGGGCTGTGTTCAAGCCACCGGTACTGGAGAAAGAAAGCATGAGCAACTGGTTAGTAGACAAACTGATCCCTTCGATCATGCGTTCCGAGGTGAAGAAAAGCTCGGTTCCTGAAGGTCTGTGGCACAAGTGCCCATCCTGCGACGCGGTGTTGTACCGCCCCGAGCTGGAAAAGACCTTGGACGTTTGCCCCAAGTGCAATCACCACATGCGTATCGGCGCCCGCGCCCGCATCGATATCTTCCTCGACGCCGAAGGCCGTAACGAGCTGGGGGCGGACCTGGAGCCGGTTGACCGCCTGAAGTTTCGCGACGGCAAGAAGTACAAGGACCGCCTGACCGCTGCGCAAAAGCAGACCGGTGAGAAGGACGCACTGATTTCCGTCAGCGGCAAGCTGCTGGGCATGCCGGTTGTGGTGTCGGCGTTCGAGTTTTCCTTCATGGGCGGTTCCATGGGGGCCATCGTCGGCGAGCGCTTTGTTCGCGCTGCCAACTACGCCCTGGAAAACCGTTGCCCGATGATCTGCTTCGCCGCCTCTGGTGGTGCGCGTATGCAGGAAGCCCTGATCTCCCTGATGCAAATGGCCAAGACCTCTGCGGTACTGGCGCGTCTGCGCGAGGAAGGCATTCCATTCATCTCCGTACTGACCGACCCGGTCTACGGCGGCGTTTCCGCCAGCCTGGCGATGCTTGGTGACGTGATCGTCGGTGAGCCAAAAGCCCTGATCGGCTTCGCCGGCCCGCGCGTAATCGAGCAGACCGTGCGCGAAAAACTGCCGGAAGGCTTCCAGCGCAGCGAGTTCCTGCTGGAGCATGGCGCCATCGACCTGATCATCCCGCGCGGCGAACTGCGTCCACGCCTGGGTAACCTGCTGGCACAAATGATGGGCCTGCCGACCCCTGTGTACGTCGCGCCTAAAGTCGAGCCAATCGTCGTCCCACCGGTGCCTGCAAACCTATGACCCAACGTACCCTCGGCGAATGGCTCGCCTACCTTGAGCAGTTGCATCCGTCCGCCATCGACATGGGCCTGGAGCGCTCGCAACAGGTAGCGGCCCGCCTTGGGTTGGGTCGGCCGGCGCCGCGAGTGATCACGGTGACCGGCACCAACGGCAAAGGCTCTACGTGTGCCTTTGTCGCGGCGCTGCTGCAGGCCCAAGGGCTGAAAGTCGGCGTCTACAACTCTCCGCACCTGCTGCGCTACAACGAGCGGGTGCAGCTCAATGGCGTCGAAGCCACGGATGAGCAACTCTGCGAAGCCTTTGCGGCACTTGATGCTGGCCGGGGCGACATCTCCCTGACTTACTTCGAAATGGGCACCCTGGCGGCGTTCTGGTTGTTCGAGCGCGCGCAACTCGATGTGGTAGTGCTGGAAGTTGGCCTGGGAGGGCGCCTGGACACGGTCAACGTGGTGGATGCCGACATGGCCCTGGTCACCAGCATTGGTGTGGACCATGCCGACTACCTGGGCAATACCCGTGAGTCGGTGGCTTATGAAAAGGCCGGGATCTTTCGCCAGGGCAAGCCTGCGCTGTGTGGGGACGTGGATCCGCCGTCTACCTTGCTCGACAAGGTCCGCGAGCTGGATTGCCCGTTCTTCCTGCGCGGTCGTGAATTCAATCTCGAAATCGGTGACCAGCACTGGCAGTGGCGCGGGCGTGATGCGCGTGGCCAGGTGGTGGAGCTGCATGACCTACCGCTGTTGAACCTGCCGATGGAAAATGCCGCGCTCGCGCTGCAAGCCTATCTGCTGCTGGATCTGCCGTGGGATGCCGCGCAGATTGCGGCGACGTTGCTGGCGACCCACGTAGTGGGGCGCCTGGATCGTCGTGAATTCGAATGGCAAGGCAAGCGCCTGAACCTGCTGCTGGATGTGGGGCATAACCCGCATGCGGCCGAGTACCTGGCGCAGCGCCTGTCACGCACGCCACCGGTCGGGCGTCGCCTGGCGGTCTTCGGGTTGTTGGCGGACAAGGACCTGGATGGCGTGGTTGCGCCGCTGCTGGCGAGCGTCCAGGCTTGGGCGGTCGCGCCGCTGGATACGCCGCGAAGCCGTCCTGCGGTTGAGTTGGAAAAGGCGTTGCAGAACCTTGGTGCGCCGGTGGCGTCGTATGCAAGCCTGACCGCAGCCCTTGAGGCGCAGTGTGCGGTGGCGACGGCCGAGGACGAAATTCTGTTGTTCGGATCATTTTATTGTGTTGCCGAGGCGCTTGAGTGGTTGGCCCGGCGCTCCACGGAGGAAGCTGCACATGGCATTACTGGATAGCGCATACAAGCAGCGAATGGTCGGAGCCCTGGTTCTGGTGGCATTGGCGGTGATCTTCCTGCCGATGCTGTTTTCCCGCCAGGACGAACAGCGCCAGGTGGTGGTGGAGGCGCCAGCCGCGCCGCAGGCACCGGCGGTGCCGCAGGTGCAGGTTGAGCCAGTGGTGGTGCCCGAGCCGCAGGCCCTGCCGGAAGAAGAGCCGGTGCCGACCGATGATGAAGTGGCCGCGCAACAGGCGCCGTCGATGCCCGTGCAGCCAAGCGTGCCGGTGGTCAAGCCGGCTCCGGCCGCGCCTGTCGCCGCAGCCAAGCCCGCAGCGCCGGCACCTGCGCCCAAGCCGGTCGCGCCGCAGCCTGCCGCACCGGGTAAGCCGGACGTGGGGCAGAGCCGTATCGACCCGAATGGCCTGCCGATCAGTTGGTCGATTCAAGTCGCCAGCCTGGGCAATCGCGACGGCGCCGATGCGCTGCAGAAAAAGCTGCGTAGCCAGGGGTATAACGCCTATATCCGCAGTGCCGACGGCAAGAACCGGGTGTTTATCGGGCCGCTGATCGAGCGTGCCGAGGCCGACCGTCTGCGCGACTTGCTGGATCGCCAGCAGAACTTGAAGGGGTTCGTCACCCGTTTCCAGCCTGAGCGCGGTTGATCACTGTCACTCTCTGGTTGGAATGCTGGCCAAATGTGGGAGCTGGCTTGCCGCGATGGCGGTGGTTGCAGTCGACAGCGATGTTGAATGCGCCGCCCTCATTGCAGGCAAGCCTGCTCCCACATTGGTTTTGGGGCTGGGTTGAAGTTGGACGGGGTCTCCAAACCATTGATTTGCAAAGCACCCGCAATCACAGCTTACCGACAGCCCGACGCTCTGCTAAAATGCGCCGCCTTATCCGTCCGTAGGCTCAAACGTGCCATTTACCTGGGTTGACTGGGCGATCGTTGCAATCGTCGCCATCTCCGCTTTGATCAGTCTAAGCCGCGGCTTCGTAAAAGAAGCACTGTCGTTGCTGACCTGGATCATCGCAGGAGTCGTAGCCTGGATGTTCGGCGGTTCATTGTCGGTTTACCTGGCCGGATACATCGAGACACCTTCGGCTCGCGTCATCGCGGGCTGCGCCATCATGTTCATCGCCACGCTGCTGGTGGGGGCAATGGTCAATTATCTTATTGGCGAGTTGATACGTGTCACCGGCCTCTCCGGGACCGATCGATTTCTCGGCATGGCCTTCGGCGCCGCGCGTGGCGCGTTGCTGGTGGTTGTGGCGGTCGGGCTGTTAAGCCTGGGGCCGGTACAGCAGGATTCGTGGTGGCAGGAGTCGGTACTCGTGCCAAAATTTCTATTGGTTGCAGATTGGTCCAAGAACCTCATATTGGGGTGGAGCAGTCAGTGGCTGGCCAGCGGAATCAGCGTACCCGCTGATCTTCCGTTCAAGGAACACCTCTTGCCGGCCAAAACGCCTCAGTAAGCTGTGTTCAGTCAAGATTCATTAAGTAGGGGTTGCGTCGCATGTGTGGCATCGTCGGTATCGTCGGTAAGTCGAACGTCAATCAGGCGCTGTATGACGCGCTAACCGTCCTCCAGCACCGCGGCCAGGACGCTGCCGGTATTGTGACCAGCCACGACGGCCGGTTATTCCTGCGCAAGGACAATGGCCTGGTGCGTGACGTGTTCCATCAGCGTCACATGCAGCGCCTCGTCGGGCACATGGGCATTGGCCATGTGCGTTACCCGACTGCCGGTAGCTCCACATCGGCCGAAGCTCAACCGTTTTACGTCAACTCGCCTTACGGCATTACCCTGGCGCACAACGGTAACCTGACCAACGTTGAACAGCTGGCCAAGGAGATTTACGAATCTGACCTGCGCCACGTCAACACCAGCTCCGACTCGGAAGTGCTGCTCAACGTATTCGCCCACGAGCTGGCCCAGCGCGGCAAGCTGCAGCCGACCGAAGAGGACGTGTTCGCCGCCGTGACCGACGTGCACAACCGTTGCGTCGGTGGTTACGCGGTGGTGGCGATGGTTACCGGCTACGGCATCGTCGGCTTCCGTGACCCGCACGGCATCCGTCCGATCGTGTTCGGCCAGCGTCACACCGACGAGGGCGTCGAGTACATGATCGCCTCCGAAAGCGTGTCCCTGGACGTGCTGGGCTTCACCCTGATCCGTGACCTGGCGCCGGGCGAAGCGGTGTACATCACCGAAGATGGCAAGCTGCACACCCGTCAGTGCGCCGTGGCGCCGAAACTCACCCCGTGCATCTTCGAACACGTCTACCTGGCGCGTCCGGATTCGATCATCGACGGCGTTTCGGTGTACAAGGCGCGCCTGCGCATGGGCGAGAAGCTGGCCGAGAAGATCCTGCGCGAGCGTCCTGAGCACGACATCGACGTGGTCATCCCGATCCCGGACACCAGCCGTACTGCTGCGCTGGAATTGGCCAACCACCTGGGCGTCAAGTTCCGCGAAGGCTTCGTGAAGAACCGCTACATCGGCCGTACCTTCATCATGCCGGGTCAGGCGGCGCGCAAGAAGTCGGTACGCCAGAAACTCAACGCCATCGAGCTGGAATTCCGCGGCAAGAACGTGATGCTGGTGGACGACTCCATCGTGCGTGGCACCACGTGCAAGCAGATCATCCAGATGGCCCGTGAAGCCGGCGCCAAGAACGTGTACTTCTGTTCCGCAGCGCCTGCCGTGCGCTACCCGAACGTCTACGGTATCGACATGCCGAGCGCCCACGAACTGATCGCTCACAACCGTACGACCCAGGACGTCGCCGACCTCATCGGCGCCGATTGGCTGATCTACCAGGACCTGCCGGACCTGATCGAAGCGGTCGGCGGTGGCAAGATCAAGATTGACCAGTTCGACTGCGCCGTGTTCGACGGCAAGTACGTGACCGGTGATGTCGACGAGGCCTACCTGAACAAGATCGAGCAGGCGCGCAACGACTCCTCGAAGATCAAGACCCAGGCGGTCAGCGCGATCATCGATCTGTACAACAACTGAGTAGACACCGGCCCTGAGGGGCCGGTTTTGTATCTTAAATAAAGAATTGAGTAAGGAGTCACAGCATGAGTCAGGAATGGGATGCCGGTCGGTTGGACAGCGACCTCGATGGCGTAGCTTTCGATACCCTGGCTGTGCGCGCTGGCCAGCACCGCACGCCGGAAGGCGAACACGGTGACCCGATGTTCTTCACTTCCAGCTACGTGTTCCGCACCGCCGCCGACGCCGCTGCGCGCTTCGCCGGTGAAGTGCCGGGCAACGTGTATTCGCGTTATACCAACCCGACCGTGCGTGCGTTCGAAGAGCGTATCGCGGCCCTGGAAGGCGCGGAGCAGGCCGTGGCTACCGCCACTGGCATGGCGGCGATCCTGGCGGTGGTGATGAGCCTGTGCAGCGCCGGCGACCATGTGCTGGTTTCGCGCAGCGTGTTCGGTTCGACCATCAGCCTGTTCGAGAAGTACTTCAAGCGCTTCGGCATCGAGGTGGACTACGTGCCCCTGGCGGATCTTTCCGGCTGGGACGCGGCAATCAAGGCCAACACCAAGTTGCTGTTCGTCGAATCGCCGTCCAACCCGCTGGCAGAGCTGGTGGACATCGCCGCGTTGTCCGAAGTGGCTCACGCCAAGGGCGCGATGCTGGTGGTCGACAACTGCTTCTGCACCCCGGCGTTGCAGCAGCCGCTGAAACTGGGCGCGGACGTCGTGGTGCACTCGGCAACCAAATTCATCGACGGCCAGGGCCGTTGCATGGGCGGTGTGGTGGCCGGTCGCAGCGAGCAGATGAAGGAAATCGTCGGGTTTTTGCGCACGGCTGGCCCGACCCTGAGCCCGTTCAACGCGTGGATTTTCCTCAAGGGTCTGGAAACCCTCAGCCTGCGAATGAAGGCCCACTGCACCAACGCCCAGGCCCTGGCCGAATGGCTGGAACAGCAGGACGGTATCGAGAAGGTGCATTACGCCGGTCTCAAGAGCCATCCGCAGCATGAGTTGGCCCAGCGCCAGCAGCGCGGCTTCGGTGCCGTGGTGAGTTTCGAGGTCAAGGGTGGCAAGGAGGGCGCATGGCGCTTTATCGACGCGACTCGACTGATCTCCATCACCGCCAACCTGGGTGACAGCAAGACCACCATCACCCACCCAAGCACCACCTCCCACGGCCGCCTGGCGCCGCAGGAGCGCGAAGCTGCCGGTATCCGCGACAGCCTGATCCGTATTGCGGTAGGCCTGGAAGATGTAGCCGACCTGCAAGCTGACCTGGCTCGCGGGCTGGCAGCCTTGTGATCGAGTGGTCCATGGAAGCTGCAGCGGCCAGTAACGGCCGCGTCGCATTGGTCACTGGGGCGGCCCGGGGCATTGGCCTCGGGATTGCTGCGTGGCTGATCAGTGAAGGCTGGCAGGTGGTATTGACGGACCTGGACCGCGAACGCGGTTCCAAGGTGTCCAAGGTGCTGGGCGACAACGCCTGGTTTATCACCATGGACGTGGCGGACGAGAAGCAGGTGGCCCAGGGTGTCGCCGAGGTGCTGGGGCAATTTGGTCGCCTGGATGCGTTGGTGTGCAACGCGGCAGTGGCCGACCCGCGCAATATCACCCTGGAAAGCCTCGACCTGGCTTACTGGAATCGTGTGCTGGCGGTGAACCTCAGTGGGCCGATGTTGCTGGCCAAGCACTGTGCGCCGTACCTGCGCGCCCATGGCGGGGCGATCGTCAACTTGGCGTCGACCCGGGCCCGTCAATCGGAGCCGGACACCGAGGCCTACGCGGCGAGCAAGGGCGGCTTGCTGGCGCTGACTCACGCATTGGCGATCAGCCTGGGTCCGGAGGTGCGGGTGAACGCCGTCAGCCCCGGCTGGATCGATGCGCGTGATCCTGCGGCGCGCCGTGCCGAGCCGTTGACGGACGCCGACCATGCCCAGCATCCGGCGGGCAGGGTGGGGACGGTGGAGGATGTGGCGGCGATGGTGGCGTGGCTGTTGTCGCGTCAGGCCGGGTTTGTCACCGGGCAGGAGTTCGTGGTCGACGGTGGCATGAGCAAGAAGATGATTTACAGCGAGTAGGCGGTCTTGAAGCCATTTTGTCTTTTTCAGAAAAACTTCAAGCAGGCTATTGACTTAGGTCCGCTACCTGCGTAAATTTCGCGGCCTCAACGAAGCAAAGGGTGATTAGCTCAGCTGGGAGAGCATCTGCCTTACAAGCAGAGGGTCGGCGGTTCGATCCCGTCATCACCCACCACTTCTTGAGAGTTTTGCCTTCGGGCAAGACGCAACGTTAAAGGTTGCACCGACGCGCAGCGGTAGTTCAGTCGGTTAGAATACCGGCCTGTCACGCCGGGGGTCGCGGGTTCGAGTCCCGTCCGCTGCGCCATATTTTCCAGGTTCGATTCGTCGGGCTTGAGATTGAACAGCCAAGGCTGGTCGATCAGATGTTTCAAGACGGTTGTGGGGTTTACCCGTAGCTGGTCAAGCGATACGCAGCGGTAGTTCAGTCGGTTAGAATACCGGCCTGTCACGCCGGGGGTCGCGGGTTCGAGTCCCGTCCGCTGCGCCATATCTGCCTCAAGGCCCACTGAACGCCTTGAAGCACAAAGAAAGCCTCTGGCTACTTTGATCCGATAGCAAAGACCCTGGTCGAAAGACCGGGGTTTTTTGTGTCTGCGATTTATGAATTGTACGAGCCCGCTCATGGGCGATGGCGAACTCACGGACGCCATCGCCCGCGAGCGGGCTCCTACAGGTTTTGCCTCAAAAGCCTAATTTGTCGCGCAAGCCGTAGTACCAGGCGCCCAGTGCGGCAAACGGCGTGCGCAGCAGTTGGCCGCCCGGGAATGGGTAGTGGGGCAGGTCGGCAAACGCATCAAAACGCTCTGCCTGGCCTCGAAGGGCTTCTGCCAGTACCTTGCCGGCCAAGTGTGTGTACGTCACGCCATGGCCGCTGCAGCCCTGCGAGTAGTAGATGTTGTCGCCCAGGCGGCCGACCTGTGGCAAGCGCGACAGGGTCAGCAGGAAATTGCCGGTCCAGGCGTAGTCGATTTTCACGTCCTTGAGCTGCGGGAAGGCCTTGAGCATCTTCGGACGGATAATCGCCTCGATGTTCGCCGGGTCACGCGCGCCATACACCACGCCGCCGCCGAAGATCAGGCGCTTGTCGCTGGTGAGGCGGTAGTAGTCGAGCAGGTAGTTGCAGTCTTCGACGCAGTAATCCTGCGGCAGCAGCGACTTGGCCAGTTCGTCACCCAGCGGTGCAGTGGTGATGACTTGCGTGCCGCAAGGCATCGACTTGGCTGCCAGCTCCGGCACCAGGTTGCCCAGGTAGGCATTGCCCGCGACGATGATGAACTTGGCCCTGACTTTGCCCTCGGCGGTGTGCACCACCGGATTGGCGCCGCGCTCGATGCGCACTGCCGCGGACTGCTCATAGATGCTGCCGCCCAGGGATTCCACCGCCGCTGCTTCGCCCAGCGCCAGGTTGAGGGGGTGGATGTGCCCGCCGCTCATGTCGAGCAGGCCGCCGACATAGTTGTCACACGCCACGACCTCGCGGATGCGACGTTCGTCCAGCAACTCCAGTTGCGTATGGCCGTAACGCTCCCACAGGCGCTTCTGCGACTCCAGGTGGCCCATGTGCTTGCTGTTGAGTGCAGCGAACACGCCGCCGTCCTTCAGGTCGCACTGGATCTGGTACTTCGCCACCCGCTCGCGAATGATCTTGCCGCCCTCGAACGCCATCTGCCCGAGCAACTGTGCCTGCTTGGGGCCGACGCTGCGCTCGATCACGTCGATGTCACGGCTATAACTGTTGACGATCTGCCCGCCATTGCGACCAGAGGCGCCAAAGCCGACCTTGGCGGCTTCCAGCACGGTCACGCGAAAACCGTTCTCCAGCAGGAACAGCGCGCTGGAAAGGCCGGTGTAGCCGGCACCGATCACGCACACGTCGGTTTCGACCTCGCCTTGCAGGCTTGGGCGTGGCGGTACGGCATTCGCGGAAGCGGCGTAATACGACTGGGGGTAGGGGGTGTTCGCCATCCTGGAACCTCTGTTTTATATTTTTTACGAGTGCCCCGATCCTACCTGAGTTGAAAATTGCCTGCCAGCCACCGAAAAAATACCGATGTGCCGGCCGCAAATAAAAAATTCGCATATTCATAGGGTTAGCTGCAAAAAAGATGTTGACACCCCTCCGGAATTCCGTAGAATGCCGCCTCACAGCAGGCACGTAGCTCAGTTGGTTAGAGCACCACCTTGACATGGTGGGGGTCGTTGGTTCGAGTCCAATCGCGCCTACCAAACAAAATCCGCTCTGCTGGGCGGTCTAGAAGGGCCCACCGAAAGGTGGGCCCTTTTTTGTTGCCTCGGATTTAATCCTGACGCCGCCCTCAATTAATCGACCGACACGCCGATGCAGTCGGTAAGCCTTCATCATCGGACATTTGGCATGCTCATCAACATTAGCAATCCTCCTGCCGTAGCCAGCAGTCAAAGCGTTGCAACCTCGACGGTTCCCCAGGCAACCGAGAGCACCAACCGTACCGGCGGCCTGACCGTCAATATGAACGCTGGCACGCAAGCGACTGCGGGTGCTGGCGGCGGTGGCCAGGCGTCTTCCAGCTCGACGGAGTCGGACACGGTCAAGGAGTTGAAGAAGCAGATCGAGCAGTTGCAAAAGCAGCTTCAAGAGCAGCAACAAGCCATGCAGCAGGCACAGTCCAGCAACCAGAGCGAGGCGGCCAAGGCTGCTGCGGTTGCGGCGGCGCAAGCGCAGATTGCAACCACTGCCGCTGCGTTGCAGACAGCGACTGCCGCGCTGTTGCAGGCTGTCACCGCTGAGGGCGGCAGTGCGACGGGATCAATCGTCAGCACCACCGCCTAATTCGACGAGGCGGCGTTCAACCGCGCTTCAACACACTTTCTCCCGCGTGCGCTGGCAGTCGATAGACGTCTACCAGCGCGAGCGCCCCCAGCAATGCCACCCCAATGAACGCCACCCGGAAGTCACCCACTTGTGCGTGAATCTCATGCCCCTGCACGCTCATCGACGCGCGCAACAACAGCGCCGCTGCCGTCACGCCCATCCCCATGGCCAGCTGGAACGACATGCTGAACAACGCCGACGCCTCGCTCATGCGTGGCTTGGGCACATCTGCAAAGCCAATCGAGTTGTAGCAGGTGAACTGCATCGAGCGTGACAACCCGCCCACAAACAGCACCACTGCGATGACCGCGAGCGGGGTCTGCGCGGTGAAAAGGGCGCACGCCGCAATCGACGCCACCCCGATCACGCCATTCACCAGCAGCACCTGGCGAAAGCCGAAGCGCTGCATGATGGTCGTGGTCAGGGGTTTCATCGCCAGGTTGCCGGCAAAAACCGCCAGCACCAACAGGCCCGCGTCCACCGGGGATAAGCCAAAGGCCACCTGAAACAACAGCGGCAGCAGGAACGGTAGCGCGCTGATGGCCAGGCGAAACAGCGACCCACCATAGATACTCACGCGAAAGGTATTGATCGCCAGGGTCTGCAGCGGCAACAACGGGTCAGTATGGTGCTGACAGTGGTGCACGGCCCACACCGCCAACGCAATGCCCGCTGCGACCAGCACCACGCCTGGGATGAGCATTTCGCCGGCCTCGCTGCCCAGCCATTCCAGCCCGCCCAGCAAGGCGACACAGGCGCCTGCGAGCAGTACGAACCCCTTCGCATCAAACTTGCGCACGCTGGCTTCGCGACCTTCCGGCACCAGCCACAGTGCGGCGGCCAACGCCAATACGCCCAGCGGCAGGTTCACGTAGAAGATCCAGGGCCAGGAGGCATGGGTGACGATCAGTCCGCCGGCCACTGGCCCCAGGATCGGCGCCACCAGGCCGGGCCAGGTGATGATCGCGATCATTTTGACCAGGTCTTTTTTATCCGTATTGCGCAGCACCGCCAGCCGCCCCACGGGCACCATCAGTGCGCCACCGATGCCCTGCAGGACGCGCGCAAAGACGAACATTTCAAGGCTCTGGCTCAGCCCGCACAGCAGCGAGGCGAGGGTGAAGACGATGATCGCGCCGGCAAAGACCCGGCGCGCACCTAATCGATCGGCGATCCAGCTGGACAACGGTATGAAGATCGCCACGGCGAGGATGTAGGCGGTGATGCCGATGTTCATGTCGACCGGCGTGACCCCGAACGCTGTGGCCATGGTCGGCAATGCCGTGGCGATCACCGTGGCATCGAGGTTTTCCATGAAGAAAGTCACGGCGACCACCAGGGCGATCAGGCGGGTCTGGATGCTGAGGCCATGCTCGGCGGTGGGTGTGGCGGAAGAAGTCACCGGTGCTGCCCCTTGTTCATTGACGGTCGTTCTGGGTTGACGATACCGGGTCGGGCTTGAGTGCACACTCACCGGCATGCAGTTATTTCAAAAAAGCCGGGGTGATGTCTAAATGATATCGCGCATGTACAATCGTCGCCGGCCGATATCCGGCCATGCCAATGATGGCGATAAGGAGCGGTAGTCATGAGCGTTCGGTTAGTGGTGGGGATTGCGGCACTGATGGTTCTGGCGGGATGCGCCACGAGTCGGTCGGAAGTGGATGTCAAGGTTGCGCCGCTCAGCACAAGCCAGGCCGCAGCAACGAGCAATGGCAAGAAAGTCCTGATCAGCACCGTGGATGATCGCGTTTTCCAGATCGCTCCACGAAGCCCGGATACTCCATCGCTGAAAAATGACGAGGTCAATGACAAGTCGATTACCGAGCGCGCCATTGCCCGTAAGCGCAACGGTTACGGCAAAGGGTTGGGCGACGTGTTGCTGCCCTCTGGCCGCACCGTTTCCCAGCTGGTGAATGAGTCGGTAGTCGCGGCTTACAAGCAGGCCGGTTACCAGGTCGTCACCGAGCCAGGCACTCCGGATGCAGCGCCAGTGAACGTGCATATTGTCGAATTCTGGTCCTGGTTTACCCCAGGCTTCTTCTCTGTCGACGTGAGTAACAAAGCCCACCTGCGTATCGAAACCCCGGGCGCCACTGCGCTGAATGTGGTGACGCGCAAGAATGAAAGCATGCAGGCGGTGACGGAGAGTGATTGGAAGAAAATCACCGAGGCCGGTCTGCAAGAAGTGTCGCGTGAGACCCTCAAGCAACTCTGAAGCCAGCCAGGCGGGATTGCAGTATAAGGGCCAACCCAGCGGTTGGCCCTTTTTGCAGGCGCGGTGGCTTACTGGGCCTTGGCGCTCTTGATGTCGCTGATCATCTGCTTGGCGATCGCCTGGACCTGCTTCTGCGTCATTGCCGAAGCCACGCCTTCCCAGGCCGAGGACGACGTGTCGTAGGTGCGTGAGCCAATGGGCGCGCCGGATTTCAAGTCGGAGTAGTCAGCGCGGGAGAACACCCAGGCATTACCCACCAGCGCACCCGCGACATACCGCGAACCCGGTTCGATGTAGCGAAACTTGCTCACGTTGATGCTGATGCCCACGCCGTCTTCACCATTGGCCGCGACTTTAGGACTTTCGGTGACTGTGAAGCCGGCCTGGCGTGCTTCGACCTGGAGCGCGTTATTCCAGTCACGCTTGAGCAGGTTCCAGTCAGGGTTTTGCTCCACCTGTTTTTCGCCCTGGATGCTCACCACCAGGTTCTGCTTGGCCGCTTCCGGGATGGCCAGTGCTGCGCTGCCGCCACTTTTAACCTTCGCTGCACAGCCGCCCAGCAGGGACAGCGCAACGGCGCACGAGAGGGCGATCAGGACCTTTTGGGTTTTCATCGAATTTCCATATCCACAACAATAGTGAGAGAGGCGTGCGCCGGTACCCGGTGCCGCACCCGATCAACGGGCGGCGCTAAGATGCGTGACTCGCGGGTTACCTGTCCACATCTTGTTACGTGTGCGCAGCAAACCCCGACAAAATTTATTGGTTTGCAGCAACAATTTTTCTTGTTGGACACCTCCCGCCCCCAGGCAGCAAAGTTGCCGCCACTGACGCTCGACCTTCCGGGTCAACAATAAAAAACCGAGCCGACTGCACGCCACTTCCTGCTGTGAACCCTTTGTTCACATCCTGCTGTAACGGCGCCGCAGCGCGCATTAAAGGACCTCACCGCCATGCAAACTGTTGTGAACTTATGGCCGTTGATCGGCGTACTTGTGATCGTGGTTGGCTTTGTCTTGCGCTTCAATCCGCTGTTGGTGGTGACCGCCGCCGCCATCGCCACCGGGCTTGCCGCCCACTTCCCGCTGGAAAAAATCCTCGCGACCATGGGCGACGGTTTCCTTCAGACCCGTGCCCTGCAATTGATTCTGTTATTGCCGCTGGCGGTTATCGGCTTGCTGGAGCGCCATGGGTTGCGCCTGCACGCGCAGAACTGGATCGCGCGGTTCGAGCGCGCCACGGTAGGGCGCCTGTTGATCATCTATCTGTTTGTGCGCGAATCCACGGCCGCCATGGGCTTGACCAGCCTCGGCGGACACCCGCAGATGGTGCGCCCACTGCTGGCGCCGATGGCAGAGGGCGCAGCGGAAAAACGCTACGGCAAGTTGCCGGACAAGTTGCGCCACAAGGTGCTGGCCATGTGCGCTGCGACGGACAACGTCGGTCTGTTTTTCGGTGAGGACATCTTCGTCGCCTTTGGTGCGATTGCGCTGATGCACACCTTCCTGCTGGGCTCGGGGATTGATGTCGAGCCGCTGCACATCGCGGTGTGGGGCATCCCGACGGCGATCTGCGCGTTTATCATTCACGCGATTCGCCTGCATCGGTTCGACCGGCGGCTGACCCGTGAGATGACGCCTGTCGCCACTGCCGTGGAGGCCGCGCAATGATCATCTCCATTCAGTACCTGTACTGGCTCGCCGGAGTGCTGCTGCTGATCACTGCGGGCATGATCCTGATGGATCGGACCCACCCCAAGCGCTGGTCCAGCGCCTTGTTCTGGTTGCTGTTCGCGGTTCCGTTCCTGGTGGGCGAGCGCCTGCCCTCGGTGGTCATTGGTGTGGGCGTGGTGGTCATGGCGTTGATTGCCGGGCTGGGTGGCGTCGGCCGTGGCACGCACGCCGAGCTGCATGACAAGGCGTCCCGCGCCAGCGCCGGTCGCCTGGGGCACAAACTGTTTATCCCGGCGTTGGCGATTCCCCTGACGACGGTGATCGGCTCGGTATTACTCAAGCACACCGAGATCGGCGGCGTACCGCTGCTGGACCCGAAAAACACCACCTTCGTTTCCCTCGGCATCGGGTGCCTGATCGCCCTCGGCCTGGCGTGCTGGCTGACCCGCGACACCCCGGTGCAAGCCTTGCGCGAATCGCGGCGCCTGACCGAGGCCCTGGGCTGGGCCATGGTGCTGCCGCAAATGCTGGCGATGCTGGGGCTGTTGTTCAATGAAGCCGGAGTCGGTACGGCCGTCGCGCATGTCACCACCACCTACATCAACCTGGATTTCAAGCTGGTGGCAGTCATGGTGTATGTGCTGGGCATGGCACTGTTCACGGTGATCATGGGGAACGGCTTCGCGGCATTCCCGGTGATGACCGGCGGCGTCGGCGTGCCGGTGCTGGTGGGGATCTACGGCGGCAACCCCGCAGTGATGGCCGCGATTGGCATGTTCTCGGGTTACTGCGGTACGTTGATGACACCGATGGCGGCCAACTTCAATATCGTGCCAGCAGCACTGCTGGAGTTGCCCGACAAAAACGCGGTGATCAAGGCCCAGCTGCCGACCGCGCTGATGATGCTGGTGGTCAATATTGTCCTGCTTTACCTGTTGATGTGAGGCCACGATGCAGACTCTATTGTTGACGGGTTTCGAGCCCTTTGATCAAGACCCGATAAACCCGTCCTGGGAAGTGGTACGCCTGCTGGATGGCTGGCAACTGGGCGCCGATGTGCAGGTTGTTGCGCGTCGGCTGCCGTGTGCGTTTGCCACGGCGGGTGAGTGCCTGATCCACTTGATCGACCAATTGCAGCCGGCGATGGTGATCGCCACGGGGCTGGGGCCGGGGCGCAGTGCTATTTCCATGGAGCGGGTGGCGATCAACCTGAATGACGCGCGTATTCCCGACAACCTCGGCGAGCAGCCGATTGATGCCGCCGTGGTGGCTGACGGCCCCGCAGCCTACTTCACCACGCTGCCGATCAAGGCGATGGTCAAGGCGGTGCGCGAAGCGGAGATTGCGGCGACGGTGTCGCATACGGCCGGTACCTTCGTGTGTAACCAGGTGTTTTACCTATTGCAGCATGCACTGGCTGCTGGCGCCGTGCGCAGTGGGTTTATCCACGTGCCATATCTGCCCGAACAAGTGCTGGCTTCGGGCGCGGCGTCAATGGCACTGGAGACGCAGGTCGAGGGACTCCGGGTGGCGTTGCTGGCCGCTTGGCATACATCAGTGGATGTGATGGAAACGGGCGGGCAGGTCAGCTGACCTGCGCGGGTCATCGTCAGGTAGCAAACAGGCGGGTGAGCCCGAAGGTGATGGCGCACGCCAGGCCAGTCATTGCGAAGGCGGTGGCCACGTACCATTTGATGAGATTTACCTCGGTGGTCGTAAGGTCGGCCTTGGTCGCGAAGTGCTTTTCCAGGGAGTCTGCCCTGCTCGAAACGGTGATCAGCCTTTCTTTCATTTCAGCCAGCCCCTTTTCCAGTAGACCCAATCGTTTTCCATGCCTGAACCTCCGTCGTTACCGCCACCACCTCTGCCTTGAGGTGGGGTGTCCAGCGAGTTTGTCCCGCCGAATCGATAGTGTTTCCTTTCCACTGCACTTCACCTGTTTCCAATACTGAGCGCGCGCTTTGGGGAAAGAATAGTGGGAACTCCGGCCAGGGGTGACAGCCAAATTTTTGCAAAATAACACCAGGCGCCTGGGGCGCGCGATTCAGTCGTCCCGCCTCGGAAAAAACAACTCAAAACACGTCAGTCCGGCCTCGCTGCTCACGCTGTATCGACCATTATGCAACTGCATGATGGTCGCCACAATCGACAGGCCCAGGCCATTGGACTGGGCCGAGCGCTCGCGCGATTCATCCACCCGGAAAAAGCGCTCGAACAGCCGTGGCAGGTGCTCGGCAGCAATGGTTTCACCCTGGTTGCTGACCCTCAGGGTGATGCCTTCGGCCTGTGGCACCGCCTGGATCAGCAGCTCGGAACGCGGCGCGCCATATTTGATCGCGTTGGCGCACAGGTTCGCCAGGGCCCGGCGCAGTAGCATCGGTTCAGCCCAGATCACACCTTCACCTTCGGCACGAATGCTGACCTCCACGTCACTGGCCAGGCCTTCGAAGTAATCGGCGATACGTTCCACTTCATCCGCTGCGCTGAGTTCCTGGCGTTGGCGCAGGGCGCTGGCCGGATCAGTGCGGGCGAGGAACAACATGTTGTCGAGCATCCGCGCCAGGCGTTCAAGCTCTTCGACGTTGGACGCCAGCAACTGTTGATAACTCTCGATGCTGCGGCTCTGTTGCAGCGCGACCTGGGTTTCGCCCAGCAGGTTGTTGATCGGCGTGCGCAGTTCGTGGGCCATGTCTGTGGACACCTGGCCCAGTTGCACAAACCCTCTGGCCAGGCGTTCGAGCATGGTGTTGAACGCGTCGATCATCGGCAGCAACTCTTTTGGCGCGCCGTGGCTGTCGAGGCGCTCGGCCAGGTTGCCGACGCCGATGCCCTGGGCATGCCGGGCCAGGCGTCGCAAAGGCAGCAGGCCACGGTGCACCAGCAAGTACCCGACCAGGGCAAGGATGATCGCGGCAATGCTCGCCAGGATAAACACGCTCAGGCGATAGCTGGCGAGCATGGCGGTGCGTTCGGTCATCAAGCGTCCGGTGGTGACTTGCAGGCTGCCCAGGTCCCCGGAATCGATCGACGCCGCCACGGCGGCGAAGGGGACATTGTTGACCCCAGGCAGATGGTGCACATCGGCAAGGCCCAGCGCGTGGTCTTTGGCAACGGCCGGCACCACCGGCATCTCGATATTGCCTGGGTTGACCAGCAGCAAGGGCTTCTGCCCCGGCGCCGCGATGCTCAGCACTGACTCGCTGTTGCCCAGCATGTTCTGGAACAGCTCCGGCTTGGTCCTGATCAGATCCAATGTATTGCTGTCGTTGAGCAGGTTGCGTAACTGATCGGTGCGATAGATCAGCGCAGCGTCGTCGCGCTTGATCAACTCACGCTCCAGTTCGCGGTACAGCGCAACGCCCAGCGTGGCCAGCAGCGCGAAGGCCAGCAAGGCGAAAATCACCGCCAGGCGCAGGGTCAGTGAATAATGGCGACGGCGGGTCATGGCTGGGTATCGAAGCGGTAGCCGATGCCCCGCACGCTGTGGATCAACTTGAGCTGGAACGGGTCGTCGATTTTCAGGCGCAGGCGCCGCACGGCCACGTCCACCACGTTGGTGTCGCTGTCGAAGTTCATGTCCCACACTCGCGAGGCAATCAGCGAGCGCGACAACACCTGATCCTGGTGAGTGGCAAACAAATGCAGCAGGGCAAACTCTTTGTTGGTCAGGGTGATGCGTGTGCCGGCGCGGGTCACGCGGCGTTTCAGCACATCGATCTGCAGGTCGGCGACCTGCAGCTGTTCTTCTTCCCGGCTCGGGCCACGGCGGGTCAGGGTGCGCAGGCGCGCCACCAGTTCGGCGAAGGAGAAGGGCTTGATCAGGTAATCATCGGCGCCGAGTTCCAGGCCCTTGATGCGGTCGGCGATATCGTCGCGGGCCGTCAGAAAAAGCACCGGCGTATCGGCTTCCTTGCGCAAGCGGCGCAGGACTTCCCAGCCGTCCATCTTCGGCATCATCACATCCAGCACGATCACGTCGAACGAGGTTTCCAGGGCCTGGTGCAAACCGTCCACGCCGTCGCGGGCGAGGCTGACGGAGTAGCCCAGTTCCTGCAGGCCGTTAAGCAGGTAATTGCCGGCCTTGGGTTCGTCTTCGACTACAAGAATGTTCATGGGAGTTGCCCTGCTTCTGTGCGTTGCGCAAGTGTAGTCTGATCAATTGTCACTCGGGCAACCGATCGCCTGTACCTGGTAGTCCAGCACGTGTTCGCGGCCCTGGTGGTCCAGGTAGTCGAGACGCGCGGGAACGATGCCGCATTGGCCGTAGGTATCGGTACTCGACAAGACTTTGTCGACATCCAGGTGCACGAAAAAGCCGGTCTTGTCGTGGATGACGGGTTCGGCGGCGAACACGGTGCCAGTGGCAAGCAAAGCGGCAAAGCCGAGGATAAACAGTTTCATGGCGATCTCTCTCTTAATAGGTTGGCTGCCAGAGCGTGGCAGTGGGTTCACGGTAACCAAGCGCTCCGAACAGCCAACCAACAGGTTCATGACAAGTTTGTAATGCAAGGGCTCAAGGCTGGCGGCCGGAGGCTTCGAGGATCAGGTCGGTGATTTCCTTGGCGTGGGACACCAGCGACAAGTGGCTCGAGGGCAGCTCGATCGTGCTGGCGTTCATGCGCTTGGCGAGGAACCGTTCCAGGTCCGGGTTGATGGTCTGGTCCTGGGTCGACACCGCGTACCAGGAGGGCTTGGTGTGCCAGGCGGCGTTCACGGTGCGGCCGCTGAACAGGCTCTTGGTGATGGGTTGCTGCACGGCGTACAGCTCCATGGCCTTGGCGTGCGGCACGTCGGCGGCGAAGTACTTGAGAAACGCGTCCTGGCTCAGCGTGAGGTAGCCATCGTGATCTTCCACACCGGCCCGCACCGGCATGGTCGGGTACTTGGCGGAAAGCGCGACAAAGTCTTCATTGGCATCCGGGGCGCGGGCCGCCACGTACACCAGGGCGCTGACGTTGGGGTTCACCCCGGCATCGCTTACCACGGTGCCGGCGTAGGAATGGCCGACCAGCACGGTAGGACCGTCCTGTTGATTCAGTACGCGGTTGGTGGCGGCGACATCGTCGGCCACCGATGTCAGTGGGTTTTGCACGGCGGTGACGTGCAGGCCGGCGGCCTGGAGGCGGGTGATCACTTCTGACCAGCTCGAGCCATCTGCCCAGGAACCGTGCACCAGCACCACGTTGTTGGCTTTGACCGGTGCGACAGTGCCGGCCAGGGCGGTGCCGGTACCCAGCATCAGCAGGCTGGCGGCGATCAGGCAGAGTTTGCTTGCAGGTTTCATGGGGTGACCCTTTTCATCAGTGGGAAGGTGGCGTCAACCGGTGTGGGTGACTGACGCCGCCACTGTATGAAGTGAGGGTGCTGACAAGACTTACAGCTTGATTACAAAGCTGTAATGCGATCGAGGGGTTGGCGGCGTTTACAAGCACCGAGGTGATCCGTAGATTGCATCGGGCCGATTATTTGTTACCGCCCACGAGGAAGCCACGCAGTGTCCATCCGAGGTTCAGCCGTATTTGCCCGCCGTTACCGCGCCTTTCTGTTCGATATGGACGGCACCCTGCTCAACTCCATCGCCGCCGCCGAGCGGGTGTGGAGCACCTGGGCCGAACGCCACGGCCTGGACGTGGCGGCGTTCCTGACCACCATTCACGGCGCCCGCGCGATCGATACCATCACCCGCCAGGCGTTGCCGGGGGTTGATCCCGAAGTAGAGGCGCAGTGGATTACCGAAGCGGAAATCAATGATGTCGAAGGCATTGTCGCGATCCCCGGCGCGGTCGCGTTTCTGGACCGCCTGCCGGGCGATCAATGGGCGCTGGTCACCTCAGCGCCTCGTGAGCTGGCGTTGCGTCGGCTGCGAGCGGCCGGGATTGCGCCGCCGGCGGTGCTGGTCACGGCCGAAGACGTCGCCATTGGCAAGCCCGACCCGGCCTGTTACCTGTTGGGCGCGCAGCGCCTGGGCGTGCCGGTGCAGGACTGCCTGGTGTTTGAAGATGCGTCGGTGGGGATTCGTGCGGGAGAAGCGGCAGGGGCGGACGTGATGGTCGTAACGTCGACGCACCTCAAGCCCATGGTGACCGAACACGCCAGGATTGACGGCTATGCCCACCTGCGCGTGCAGCGCGGTGCTGATGGCTTGCTGTCCTTGCAGAATGAAGTGGGCTGATACAAAAAGGCCGAGCCCGTTACTGGTCTCGGCCTTGTTCGCAGCCAGGTGAAGCAGAGGGAGGCTGCATCCGGTCATTCCTCATCGCCTGGCGGGACAGCACCATTTCCCTGAGAATTTCATTCGCCAGCCGGGCAATGGCTTCCGCCCCACGATAGTGCGCGCGCACGATTCCGGTAATTGCGAAATGGTCGGTTTCCGGGCCGCTGAGCACCGCCGACAGGGTGCCGTCGGCGTGCAATGTGCAGGTGACCTTGTAGCTCGGCAGACGGGCAGCCAGTGCAGACTCGATTTGCGATTTGCTCAAAGTGTCCATCGGTTTCAGCACCTTTCAGTGAGCGTGCAGAGCAAAGCATAGGTCGTGCTGCGTCGCTGTAAATACCGGCGATCTGATAGCGAAGCGCTGCGCATCAACGTGCATTTTTCTGAGCGGTTTGTTGACACAATTTAAGCTGTACGGCCCTCTGGATGGGCTTGAGGCAGAACATGAAGAGGTATCCACCCAGCACCAGTGTGAGGTCGAGCCAGGACGGCGGATCGGCGGGGTCGGTGCCTGCGATTTCAAGCCTCAAGCCATATTCCAGCCCCACGAATGCCAGCCCTATCAGGAGGGCGATGATCCAGGCTCGTAGAGCGAATGGTTGCGCAGGGGTTAGCCTCATCGACGTGCTCCTTCGCGCACACGGATGGCAGGGTATCAGTAGAAGATTCGGCTATGGATGACACGACAAGTTCAAAGCGTGAAGACAGTTTCATCTTGGCGCGAAGATGAATGCATTCGAGGCGTCAATCACGCAATAGACACTAGAGCGGTTCGAAGGGGTTTTCGCCAGCCGTTACAGTGAACGAAAGGGCTGGCTACTGAAGGTTCTTCAAGGCGTCTGGTTTTTGTCCGGGGCACTCAGGCCGGCCTGGATGCGCTGGTAGATCTCCTCGCGATGCACGGCAACATCCTTGGGTGCGTTGATGCCGATTCGTACTTGCTGGCCGCTGACGCCCAGGATGGTGATCGTGATGTCATCACCGATGTTTATGCTTTCACCGACTTTGCGGGTGAGTATAAGCATGGACTTCTCCTTGATTACTTTTAAGGACACGTGTTTCAGACAGGGCAGATGTCAGATGTGTGTAGCTTACTGCTAAGCGCTTCCCTGTGGCTGCCTCTTTTAGGACGCATAGAGGCGGCATTAATTCCCATGCCGGCATCATACAGGTCTGCGATACATCATTCGCATTGTTTAAGCCAACGTTTATGACGGCCAGAATAGACAGTGAATGATAAAGTCGCCTCTTTAATCCTTTAAGGAGCAGGGCAGTGCGTAAAGTAGCGATGGCAATTGCGGTGTTGGCATTGGCCGGTTGCGGTGAAGGCAAAAGCGTCGATGCGCCCAAGGCCAAGCCTGCCGTGACTGAAAGCCAGCCACAAACCGGCGCGATTGCCGCTCAGGAGTGGGATGTATGGGTCGGGCCACCCGACCACAAATTACAGGCGCTCACCGACCTCACGGCCTGGTTGCTGGAACATGGTTTCAATTTTTACATCGTGAAGGTCGACGGCAAGGACGAAGTGCTGCTGGGGCCGTTCGCCACCAAGGCTGAAGCCGAGGCCAAGCAGGTGCAACTCACTGAAAAGCTGGCCCGCGCCAAGAAAACCGATACCGAATCGCAAGTCATCGAGCACGCGGCTGCGCAATAACCGGCTGGATGGGCGGGAGTACCGCCCAGTTTCAACCGCAGGCCTTCAGGTTCACCGGGCCGACGAACTCATTGCCACGTCCCATCACACACGCCACGGTCTGGTTGCGCTGGCGCTCCCAAGCCTGCACCGGGTAGGTCTTGTTCCAAGCTTCGTAGAGCTGGCGATCCTGTTTCGACAGGCGCAAGCCGTACTGCTTGCTCATATAGAAATAGGTGCGCGCGATCATTCCGCGGATGGACGGGCGGGGCATGACCTTCTTGGCCTTGAAGTCGACCTGGGTCAGGCATGAACCGTACTGCCCGCTTTGCACCGGCAGCCAGCCAAAACTGAAGTTGTTACGGTCACCGTTGACCTCGCCGATACTCGGCACCAGGTTGTGCAGGTCTGCCTCGGCGCGCTTGAACACGTCATCGTGGCGCGTGCAGTTCTTGCGCCCGCCGTTCTGCCAGCACTGGCGCTGGTGCCCGATCTGCCAGGCCGGAACAATGTGCTCCCACTCGATGCGGGCGGCGCGGTTGGCGTTTTTGCGCGGGATGTAGCCGCAGGCTTTCAGGTCTACGCGGTTGCCGGTGTATTTGCAGCCGCAGTAGAACTCGGTGGATTGGGGGGCATAGAGTTTCCAGGCGACTTTCTTGGCTTCGCTGAAGGTGCGGGGTGCCTGGGCCTGGGCACTGACAGCAAAGAACAGGCAGCACACAGCGATAAAACGGACACTCATTGAATCAATCTTCCTTCGGTACAACCCAGAAAATCTGCACGCCACCGTCGTCCCGATAGGCGAGGGTGACGTTGTCGTTCTCCGCAATTTCTTCCAGCAACCGCTCCCACTCATCCTCCGGCTCGTCCGGCAGGCGGAAGATCAAGGCTGCCTTGGCTTTTTGGGCGTTGGTCGAGTTGATGATCTTTTGCACACGAATGGCCAGGCGTTCGTAGGCATCAGGCGGGGTTGGCGCTGCGGAAGAGGACTTTGCCACGGAGTATTCCTTAATAAGCTGTACGCACATACAGTATTTAACTGTGGGCGATTTCGCAACTGCTTAAATTTCAAGAAGTTCGTCTGACAGCTGTTCAGGTAGTTTTGCGTAAGGCGGGGGAGTGAAATGTGTAGGAGCGCGCCTGGAGAGGCGAGCTCCTACAAGGTATGGCCAGGAATCAATATTCCCAGAACATCCGTTGCAGCTCTTTGCTGTCCTGGGTCTTGGTCAGGGCGACCATGGCCAGGATGCGGGCTTTTTGCGGGTTCAGGTCATGTGCGGCGACCCAGTCGTACTTGTCGTCAGGTTGTTCAGCATTACGCAGAACGAAGCCACCGGCATTCACGTGGGAAGAGCGGATGATCTGTACGCCTTGCTTGCGCAGTTCCTGCAAGGCAGGGACCACCTTGGAAGACACCGAACCATTGCCGGTTCCGGCATGGATGATGGCTTTGGCGCCAGCCTGGGCCAGGGCCTTGACCGCTGTGTCGCTCACGTTGCCATAGCCATAGGCGATTTCCACGTCCGGCAGGCTCTTGATGGTCTTGATGTCGAATTCCGAATCCATGGTGTGGCGCTTGGCAGGCAGGCGGAACCAATAGGATTTGCCTTCAACCACCATGCCCAGCGGGCCCCATGGGCTCTTGAACGCTTCGGTCTTGATGTTGATCATCTTGCTGACGTCACGACCCGACTGGATCTCGTCGTTCATGGTCACCAGCACGCCTTTACCGCGCGCGTCTTTGCTGCCGGCCACGGCCACGGCGTTGTACAGGTTGAGCATGCCGTCCGCCGACATGGCGGTGCCTGGGCGCATGGAGCCGACCACGACGATTGGCTTGTCGGTTTTTTCCACCAGGTTCAGGAAGTAGGCGGTCTCTTCCAGGGTGTCGGTACCGTGGGTGATCACGATGCCATCCACGTCCTTGCTGTCGGCCAGTTCGGCGACGCGACGGCCCAGTTGCAGCAGGTTTTCGTTATTGATGCTTTCGGACGCAATTTGCATCACTTGTTCGCCGCGTACATTGGCGATCTGGCTAAGCTCAGGAACACCAGCGATCAATTGCTCGATACCGACTTTCGCCGCCTGGTAGGTGGCACTGTTGGCCGCGCTGGCGCCAGCGCCGGCAATGGTGCCGCCGGTGGCGAGAATCACCACGTTGGAAAGCTTGGTCTTGGTTTCGGCTTCCTTTGCCTGGGCGGCAACAGGGAACAGCAGCAGGAGGGCTAATGCGCCCGGGACAATGTTCTTCAGTGCAGATTTCATTATTTTTCTCTCTGGTTTTTGATGAGTGCTGTAGCAGGTTCATCTAGAACACCCGGGCGGTTCTGAATGCCACGAGGTGCAGGATGAGAGCAGGATCTGTACCAGGCTGATTGTATTCACGGATATAAATTAAGCTGTTGATTTAAAACAACTTATTTTTTGTTTTTGAGTGCGTTCGAACCCCCTTCGTCCGGCTTTCCGAACATTGGCCGCGATTGCGTTCGGTTGTCCGAAAATGCGCACTGGTTTCATGGGGGCGGTGGCGAATGATCCGGCAAAGCCTGTCGTTTTAGAGAACGAAGGGCAGGTCGCGATGTTTAATCTCGCGCCTTGCACACTGCGAGGCCAGGCGCTAGAGGGCTTGGATGAAAGACCGGTTTCTACCGTTGACAAATCTCGACAAGGTTCTCATAGTTTGATTAACGCAAACGTTTGCGAGATGTTTCACGGCGCACTCCTGGAGTAACGTGACAGCTCGTATCAGCCACCCCGGGTGGGAGGGCTGCCGAAGCACTCTTCGGTGCAAGCGTTGCTCACAATAATCATAAGATCGGAGTGAACCCATGAAGCTGCCATTCGCTGGACGTCTTCTTGCTGTCGCTGTGCTTGCTGCCGCATCCGCCGTTTTACCTCTTTCCTCTGCATTCGCCGATGACGCCGCCAAACCCAAGGTTGGCCTGGTGATGAAATCCCTCGCCAACGAATTTTTCGTGACCATGCAGGACGGCGCCAAGGCTTATCAGAAAGACCACGCCGCCGATTTCGACATGATCACCAACGGTATCAAGAACGAAACCGATACCAGCGCGCAGATCGATATCGTCAACCAGATGATCCTCGCCAAGGTCAACGCCATCGTCATCGCGCCCGCCGATTCCAAGGCACTCGTGACGGTGTTGAAGAAAGCCTCCGATGCCGGCATCAAGGTGGTCAACATCGACAACCGCCTGGACCCGGACGTGCTGAAAAGTAAAAACCTCGACATCCCCTTCGTAGGCCCGGACAACCGCAAAGGCTCCAAGCTGGTCGGCGACTACCTGGCCAAGCAACTGGCCGCGGGTGACAAGGTCGGCATCATCGAAGGCGTACCGACTACCACCAACGCCCAGCAGCGCACCGCAGGCTACAAGGATGCGATGGACGCTGCCGGCATGAAGATCGTCTCGACCCAATCCGGCAACTGGGAAATCGACCAGGGCCAGAAAGTCGCCTCGGCCATGCTGAGCGAATACCCGGACCTCAAGGCCCTGTTGGCCGGTAACGACAACATGGCGCTGGGCGCGGTTTCCGCCGTGCGTGCGGCGGGCAAGGCTGGCAAGGTGCTGGTAGTTGGCTACGACAACATCGAAGCCATCAAGCCCATGCTGCAGGACGGCCGCGTCCTGGCGACCGCTGACCAGGCCGCTGCCCAGCAAGCTGTGTTCGGTATCCAGAACGCGCTCAAGCTGGTCAAGGGTGAGAAAGTCGATGCCAAAGATGGCGTGATCGAAACCCCGGTCGAACTCGTCCTCAAGAAGTAATCCTGGCAGTACCCAACAGCGCCCGCTCGTCCTGAGCGGGCGCCTGGAGATTTTCCTATGTCATCTTCCGCCCCGAACGCTGTCCTCTCGGTCAGCGGTATCGGCAAGACCTATGCCCAACCGGTTCTGTCCGACATCACCCTGACGCTCAATCGTGGGGAAGTGCTGGCGCTGACCGGTGAGAACGGCGCCGGTAAAAGCACGTTGTCGAAAATCATCGGCGGGCTAGTCACGCCGACGACCGGGCATATGCAGTTCAACGGCCAGGATTACCGCCCCGGCAGCCGCACCCAGGCTGAAGAACTGGGCGTGCGCATGGTCATGCAGGAGCTCAACCTGCTGCCGACGCTGACCGTGGCCGAAAACCTGTTCCTGGATAATCTGCCCAGCCACTGTGGCTGGATCAGTCGCAAGCAGTTGCGCAAAGCCGCCATCGAAGCCATGGCCCAGGTCGGCCTGGACGCCATCGACCCGGACACCCTGGTCGGCAGCCTCGGTATCGGTCACCAGCAAATGGTCGAGATCGCCCGCAACCTGATCGGCGACTGCCATGTACTGATCCTCGACGAACCCACGGCCATGTTGACTGCCCGTGAAGTCGAGATGCTGTTTGAACAAATCACCCGCCTGCAGGCCCGGGGCGTGGCGATCATCTACATTTCACACCGGCTTGAAGAACTCGCCCGTGTCGCCCAACGCATTGCGGTCCTGCGTGACGGCAAGCTGGTGTGCGTCGAGCCGATGGCCAACTACAACAGCGAGCAACTGGTCACCTTGATGGTCGGTCGCGAGCTGGGCGAACACATTGACCTGGGGCCGCGCAGCATCGGCGGCCCGGCCTTGACGGTTAAAGGCCTGACCCGCGCGGACAAGGTCCGCGACGTCTCCTTTGAAGTGCGTGCCGGCGAGATCTATGGCATCTCCGGCCTGATCGGCGCCGGTCGCACCGAGTTGCTGCGCCTGATTTTCGGCGCCGACCTGGCCGACAGCGGCACGGTGGCCCTGGGCTCACCGGCCCAAGTGGTGAGCATTCGTTCGCCGGTGGACGCGGTCGGCCATGGCATTGCGCTGATCACCGAGGATCGCAAGGGCGAAGGCCTGCTGTTGACCCAGTCCATCAGCGCCAATATCGCCTTGGGCAACATGCCGGAAATCTCCGGCGGCGGCGTGGTCAACAGCCGCGACGAAACCGCCCTGGCCAAGCGCCAGATCGACGCCATGCGTATCCGCAGTTCCAGCCCGGCGCAGCTGGTGTCGGAGCTGTCGGGCGGCAACCAGCAGAAAGTCGTGATTGGCCGCTGGCTGGAGCGCGACTGCTCGGTGATGCTCTTCGACGAGCCCACGCGTGGCATCGACGTGGGTGCCAAGTTCGACATTTATGCCTTGCTCGGCGAATTGACCCGCCAGGGCAAAGCGCTGGTGGTGGTGTCCAGTGACCTGCGCGAACTCATGCTGATCTGCGACCGCATCGGCGTGCTGTCCGCCGGCCGCCTGATCGAGACCTTCGAGCGCGACAGCTGGACCCAGGACGAATTGCTCGCCGCCGCCTTTGCCGGCTATCAGAAACGTGATGCGCTGCTCAATGACGCAGTGCTTAGGGATACCCCATGAAAACAACAACTTCCCCCGGTAAAACTGGCGGCAACTTCTACGGCCTGGGCACCTACCTGGGGCTGGCGGGCGCGTTGCTGGCGATGATTGCGCTGTTCTCGGTGCTCAGCGACCACTTCCTGTCCTATGACACCTTCAGCACCCTGGCCAACCAGATTCCAGACTTGATGGTGCTGGCGGTCGGCATGACCTTTATCCTGATCATCGGTGGCATCGATCTGTCGGTGGGCTCGGTGCTGGCACTGGCGGCGTCGGCGGTCAGCGTGGCGATTCTCGGCTGGGGCTGGAGCGTCTTGCCGGCGGCCGTGCTCGGCATGGGCTGCGCCGCATTGGCCGGCACTATCACCGGTTCGATCACCGTGGCCTGGCGGATCCCCTCGTTTATCGTGTCCCTGGGCGTGCTGGAAATGGCCCGCGGCGTGGCGTACCAGATGACCGGTTCGCGCACCGCCTACATCGGCGACTCGTTTGCCTGGCTGTCCAACCCGATTGCCTTTGGCATTTCGCCGTCGTTCATCATCGCCTTGCTGGTGATCATAGCGGCCCAACTGGTGTTGACCCGCACTGTCTTCGGGCGTTACCTGATCGGCATCGGCACCAACGAAGAGGCCGTGCGCCTGGCGGGGATCAACCCCAAGCCGTATAAAATCCTGGTGTTCAGCCTCATGGGCCTGTTGGCCGGTGTGGCAGCCCTGTTCCAGATTTCACGCCTGGAAGCGGCGGATCCGAATGCCGGCTCCGGCCTGGAACTGCAAGTGATTGCAGCGGTGGTGATCGGCGGCACCAGCCTGATGGGCGGACGCGGTTCGGTGATCAGCACCTTCTTCGGCGTGTTGATCATTTCGGTATTGGCCGCCGGCCTGGCGCAGATCGGTGCCACGGAACCGACCAAACGCATCATCACCGGGGCCGTGATCGTGATTGCCGTGGTGCTCGATACCTACCGCAGCCAGCGCGCCAGTCGTCGAGGCTGAACCATGGCAACGATCAAGGATGTGGCGGCGCTTGCAGGCATTTCCTACACCACGGTGTCCCACGTGGTGAACAAGACGCGCCCGGTCAGCGAGCCGGTACGGATCAAAGTCGAAGCGGCGATCAAGCAGCTCGACTACGTGCCCAGCGCCGTCGCGCGTTCGCTCAAGGCCAAGACCACGGCAACCATTGGTTTGTTGGTGCCCAACAGCCTCAACCCATACTTTGCCGAACTGGCGCGCGGCATCGAAGATTATTGCGAGCGTAACGGCTACTGCGTGATCCTCTGCAACTCCGATGACAACGCCGAAAAGCAACGCAGCTATTTGCGCGTATTGCTGGAGAAGCGCGTCGACGGATTGATCGTGACCTCGGTGGGCGGCGATGACAGTGGCCTCGCCGCCGGCTTGAGCGCGGTGCGCACGCCGATGGTGATCGTCGACCGGGCGCTGGACGGCATTGATGTCGACCTGGTGCGCATCGACCATGAGCAGGGCGCGTACCTGGCCACGCGGCATTTGCTCGAGCTGGGCCATCGGGACATCGCCTGCATCGGCGGCCCGGCCCATACCCGTGTCGCGCAGATGCGCCTGGCGGGGTATCACCGCGCGCTGCGCGAGGCGGGCGTCGAGGTGGCGGCTGATCGCGCGCAGGAAAGTGATTTCACCAGCACCGGCGGGTATGCCGCGGCGGTGAAGCTGCTGGCGGAAAACCCGCCCAGTGCGATTTTCGCCAGCAACGACATGATTGGTTTCGGCGTATTGCGCGCCGCTGCCGAGCGTAATATCCGTGTACCCGGCGAGCTGTCGGTGATCGGGTTCGATGACATTCAAATGGGTCGCTATGTCTACCCGGCGTTGACCACGGTCGGGCAGTCGATCGTGCAACTGGGCGAGACCGCGGCCGAGCTTTTATTGCGACGAATTGCAACACCCCAACTGCCGATCGATCAACGGATCGTGACGCCGAGCATCGTGTTGCGCGAGTCGACGGCGCCTATCGCCGGTACGTTTGCGCAATACCGCTGAACCGAATTGATGAGTACTGATGTATGCCAGCAAAAGTAGTGGTAGTAGGCAGCTTGAACATGGACCTGGTCACCCGTGCCAGCCGGCTGCCGCGTGCCGGTGAAACCTTGGTTGGCCAGACGTTTTCCACCGTGCCCGGCGGTAAGGGGGCGAACCAGGCTGTGGCGTCGGCGCGGCTCGGGGCGGAGGTGGCGATGGTCGGCTGCGTCGGCAGCGATGCGTATGGCACTCAGCTGCGTGACGCGTTGCTGGTGGAAGGCATCGATTGCCAGGCCGTCAGCACCGTAGATGGCTCCAGCGGCGTGGCGTTGATTGTGGTCGATGACAACAGCCAGAACGCCATCGTGATCGTCGCCGGCAGCAATGGTCAGCTGACGCCCGCTTCGTTGCAGGCGTTTGACGCCGTGCTGCAGGCGGCCGACGTGATCGTCTGCCAGCTGGAAGTGCCGATGGATACCGTGGGTTATGCCCTCAAGCGCGGTCGCGAACTGGGCAAGACGGTGATCCTCAACCCGGCCCCGGCCAGCGCGCCCTTGCCAGCCGAATGGTACGCCTCGATCGACTACCTGATCCCCAACGAAAGCGAAGCCAGTGCACTGAGCGGCGTGACGGTTGATTCCCTCGACAGCGCCAAGGTCGCTGCGACGCAGTTGATCAAGGCGGGCGCCGGTAAGGTCATCATCACCCTGGGGGCCGAGGGCGTGCTGTTTACTGACGGCCAAGTGTTCGAGCATTTGCCGGCACCCAAGGTCAAGGCAGTGGACACCACTGCGGCCGGCGATACGTTTGTCGGTGGCTTCGCGGCCGCGCTGGCCAATGGCAAGCGCGAAGCCGAGGCGATTCGTTTTGGCCAGGTCGCGGCAGCGCTGTCGGTCACTCGTGCCGGTGCGCAACCCTCCATTCCCACGCTGCACGACGTACAAGGTTTTGTGCCCTCATGAAAAAGACCCCTCTGCTCAATATCGCCCTGTCGCGCGTGATCGCCTCCCTGGGTCACGGCGACATCCTGGTGATCGGCGATGCCGGCTTGCCGGTACCGCCCGGCGTCGAGTTGATCGACCTGGCGTTGACCCAGGGCATCCCGGATTTCATCAGCACCTTGCGCATCGTGCTCAGTGAGATGCAGGTGGAAAGCCATGTGCTGGCCGAAGAGATCCTGCTCAAGCAGCCGCCGGCGCTGGCCGAGCTCAATACGCTCACCGAACAGGCGGCCCTGGGTGAGCGGCGGCTGGTCAACCATGACGAATTCAAACAACTCAGCCGCAAGGCGCGCGCCGTGGTGCGCACCGGCGAATGCCAGCCTTACTGCAATATCGCGCTGGTGTCCGGCGTAACTTTCTAGAGTTCCCAACGACAAGGAGTGTTTTATGCAACGTGGTCTCCCAACCCTGAAAAATCTGTTTCGGAGTGTTCTGCTTTTGTCCGCGCTCACTGCTGCAAGCGCCCAAGCGGCGGAAAAAATCGACTTGATCATCGACACCGATCCTGGCGCCGATGATGTGGTGGCGTTGCTGTTCGCCATGGCCTCGCCGGATGAGTTGAACATTCGTGCGCTGACCACCGTCGCCGGCAACGTGCGCCTGGACAAGACCTCTCGCAACGCACGCCTGGCCCGCGAGTGGGCAGGGCGCGAGGACATTCCGGTGTACGCCGGTGCGCCACAGCCACTGCTGCGCACGCCGATCTACGCCGAGAACATCCATGGCAAGGAGGGGATTTCCGGGGTCACCGTGCATGAACCGAAAAAGGGCCTGGCTGACGGCAATGCCGTCGACTACCTGATCAAGACCCTGAGCACCGCCAAGCCCCACAGCATCACCATCGCCATGCTCGGTCCGCAGACCAACCTCGCACTGGCGCTGACCCAGGCGCCGGAAATCACCCAGGGCATCAAGGAAGTGGTGGTGATGGGCGGTGCGCACTTCAATGGCGGCAATATCACGCCTGTGGCCGAGTTCAACCTGTTCGCGGACCCGATAGCGGCCGAGATCGTGCTCAAGAGCGGGGTGAAGCTGACTTACCTGCCGCTGGACGTGACCCACAAGGTCCTGACCAGTGAAGCGCGCTTGAAACAGATCGCCGATATCAAGAACAACGCGAGCAAGATCGTCGGCGATATCCTGAATGAATACGTCAAGGGCGACATGGAGCACTACGGCATTCCCGGCGGCCCGGTGCATGACGCTACCGTGGTTGCCTACCTGCTCAAGCCTTCGCTGTTCAGCGGCCGTGAGGTCAATGTGGTGGTGGACAGCCGTGAAGGCCCGACCTTCGGCCAGACCATCGTCGATTGGTACGACGGCCTGAAACAACCGAAGAACGCGTTCTGGGTTGAAAACGGCGACGCCCAGGGCTTCTTCGACCTGCTCACCGAGCGCCTCGCGCGCCTGAAGTAACGCTGCTGCCGGTCGGCGCTCGCCGACCGGTTCTTATTCGCGCTCGGGGTCGTGTGCGCCCATGTGGTCGGCCGGGTATTTCTCGAATATCTGGCCGATGAAGGCTTGCGCCGCCTGAGTGCCGAGTTCCTTGACCAGCAGGTCGATACCGATGATCGCCAATTCCTCCGGGCTTCCGGGGCTGTAGGAGCTCTGTCCTTGGGGCCACTTGGCTTTGATGTCGGCTTGGAGGGTTACGGTGGTCATGGAAATCTCACGGGGCTGAAAGTACTGGGCAATGCGCTGGAACGCGGTTCTCACGGGCGCAGTTAACCATTTTGCGCGGCGTTTGGCACTGCTACTTAGGCATCAAGCGCTTCGGCAGATGCCCAGCCCTGTGCGACACTGTCCGCCTGTCCAATTGCCGGGGAACACCGCGTGCAGATCGATTTGAACAACCCCGAGAACCTGACCCTGGCTGCCGTGCGTCAACTGATCGCCAGTGCCAGCGACGACGAACATACCCAGTTGCGGGTAACCAAGGGCGGCATTGCCTACATCTCTTCCGGGAAGGCTGTGGGCGGCGTGGACATCGATGGGCTGCTGTTTCGCCTGGAAACCTGGGCCAAAGGCTCTGGTTACGTAGGCAATGTGGCGGCAAGCGATGAGGTATGGGTCACGCAGATTTTCAATGCGTTGAAGCAGAACTGGCCGAAGCCGCCGTTTGACTACATCGATATCTACTGATTGTTTTCATATCTGGTCACGATTGACCGGGCGAATGCCTGTGCAGAGTCAGGCAGACTTGCCCGGCGGCGGTTTACGTCTTGAAACCAATCCGCGCGACTGCTGTCGCACGATCTCTGTCCATTTTTTATCATAGGAGGCTTCATGCCTTGGAAGCTCGCATCATTCGGTACTTTGTTGGCAGCACTCGCGTTGGCGGGTTGCAGCACCCAGGGTGCCTCTGAGCCAGCCAGAGACGCCGCCGTGGCCGATGCCGGTCATAGCCGCTGTGAGTCGAAGGCCGCCGAATTCACGATCGGCCAGAAAGCTTCGCCCCAGTTGCTGGAGCAGGCCCGTACCCGTGCCGGTGCGCAGAACGCGCGCATCCTCAAGCCCAACGATATGATCACCCTGGAATACCGCTCCGACCGCTTGAACCTCAACACCGACGATAACCTGGTGATCACGCGGGTCAATTGCGGCTGATAGCCTGCCGGCTTTTGCAGCGCGCATGAAAAACCCCGTCACATGGACGGGGTTTTTTTTAGCTCAGCGGAGAATTACTCGCCGCGAACCTGTGCAGCTTGCATACCCTTTTGGCCTTTCTCAGCCACGAAGGAAACGGTTTGGCCTTCTTTCAGGCTTTTGAAACCGTCGCTTTCGATAGCTTTGAAGTGTACGAACAGGTCGTCACCGCCACCTTGAGGAGTGATGAAGCCGAAGCCTTTTTCATCGTTGAACCATTTAACGGTGCCGGTTTGGCGATTAGACATGGTGTATCTCCAAGAAACATATATTTTCAGTAGTGCTGTGCTGCTCAGGCCAACTGGGCACACTGGGCTATCATAGTCGAAATGTTCGACTTGGGAGCCCCCCCAAGGCATTGTTTGCTAATCAATAGCGTTGCGTTTAGTGCTGTTCTTGGCTGAAAGCCCCGATCTACGGGGCTTTAGCACGAAATATCAGCTGTTAAAAAAAGCCGTAAAAGCTGCGTAATTTGTGCGAAATGGCAGTTTTCAGGCCTTTTTTTCAGCAAAACGACCGTCTGATTTCGGGTCGTAGTTACTTTTTCTTCACGACTTTGCACGACGTAATCGCCGCGACTGCCTTGTTCTTGAGCGCAGGATCCGCGTTCTGATTGGTCATCAGCTCCTTGATCTCGGCAGTGCTCAATTCTGCGTTGATCTTGTCGGCGCCACATTCGCAATGGTCTTTGGCAGTTTTGGCGTCCACGTTCTGTTGGGCGGCTGCACTGCAGTCTTTAACGAAGCTGTCACGGGCACCGGCTGGCCAGTTGGATGGGGCTGCAGCCTGCGCGCCGAGGGAAAGGAGGCTCAGGGTAGCGGCGAGAGCGAGGGTAGAGGTGAAACGCATCATGGGATGCTCCTTTGGGTCGAGGACGAACGGCGATTCTCAGTGGGTTTGAGGCATGGCGTACAGCTCAAGTTCACTTTTGCAGCTATAAAGGCCGGAATTTGCGTTTACGCAAGATGCCGTCGGCGCGATGACCGTTCATCTGTGCTAGCATCTTGCGCTTGGCGAATTCCGGGCGTGCCAATTGCCGCCTTGCCATGTTTCTTTTTAGCTCACTCCAGTCACTCTGGTTCGATTATCGGTTGGCCGAAAGGCTCCTGCCGCTGTAAGGCAGGCGTTCATCACTGAACGGCCTGGTGTTGGATCTTGTACTGGCTCATCCCAACCCACGTGACCTTTGGTAGGGGTCACCACTAGGAGAGGAGGCGCCATGCCAACTATTACTCTTCCCGACGGCAGTCAACGTTCATTCGATCATTCGGTTTCCGTAGCCGAGGTCGCCGCATCCATTGGTGCAGGCCTGGCCAAGGCCACCGTGGCCGGCAAGGTCGACGGCAAGCTGGTGGATGCCAGCGACCTGATCACCCGTGACGCCAGCCTGCAAATCATCACGCCCAAGGATCAAGAGGGGCTGGAGATCATTCGCCACTCTTGCGCGCACTTGATTGGCCATGCAGTCAAGCAGCTGTACCCGACCGCGAAGATGGTGATCGGCCCGGTCATCGAAGAAGGCTTCTATTACGATATCGCCTACGAGCGTCCTTTCACGCCGGACGACCTGGCGGCTATCGAGCAGCGCATGCACGCGCTGATCGAAAAAGATTACGACGTGATCAAGAAGGTCACGCCGCGCGCCGAAGTGATCGACGTGTTCACCGCCCGTGGCGAAGACTACAAGCTGCGTCTGGTGGAAGACATGCCGGACGAGCAGGCCATGGGCCTGTATTACCACGAAGAATATGTCGACATGTGCCGTGGCCCGCACGTGCCGAATACACGCTTCCTCAAGTCGTTCAAGCTGACCAAGCTGTCCGGTGCCTACTGGCGCGGCGACGCGAAGAACGAGCAACTGCAGCGGATCTACGGCACTGCCTGGGCTGACAAGAAGCAGCTGGCGGCCTACATCCAGCGCATCGAAGAAGCTGAAAAACGCGACCACCGCAAGATCGGCAAGCGCCTGAACCTGTTCCACCTCCAGGAAGAAGCGCCGGGCATGGTGTTCTGGCACCCGAACGGCTGGACCCTGTACCAGGTGCTCGAGCAATACATGCGCAAGGTTCAGCGCGAAAACGGCTACCTGGAGATCAAGACTCCACAAGTCGTTGACCGCAGCCTGTGGGAGAAATCCGGGCACTGGGCCAACTACGCCGACAACATGTTCACCACCCAGTCGGAAAACCGCGACTACGCCATCAAGCCGATGAACTGCCCGTGCCACGTGCAGGTATTCAACCAGGGCCTGAAGAGCTACCGCGAGTTGCCGATGCGCCTGGCCGAGTTCGGTGCCTGCCACCGTAACGAGCCCTCGGGTGCGCTGCACGGCATCATGCGTGTGCGCGGCTTCACCCAGGACGACGCCCACATCTTCTGCACCGAAGAGCAGATGCAGGCCGAATCCGCCGCGTTCATCAAGCTGACCATGGATGTCTATCGCGATTTCGGCTTTACCGAAGTCGAAATGAAGCTGTCCACTCGTCCGGAAAAACGCGTCGGTTCCGACGAGCTGTGGGATCGCGCCGAAGCTGCCCTGGCCGCAGCGCTAGACAGTGCGGGCCTTGCGTACGACCTGCAGCCGGGCGAGGGGGCCTTCTACGGGCCGAAGATCGAGTTCTCGCTGAAAGATTGCCTTGGCCGTGTCTGGCAATGTGGTACCTTGCAGCTCGATTTTAACCTGCCGATCCGTCTGGGAGCCGAATACGTCTCCGAAGACAACAGCCGTAAACACCCGGTTATGCTGCACCGGGCGATCCTCGGCTCGTTCGAACGGTTCGTCGGGATCCTGATCGAGCACTACGAGGGGGCATTCCCTGCGTGGCTGGCTCCGACCCAGGCAGTGATCATGAATATCACTGATAAACAGGCCGATTTTGCCGCTGAAGTTGAAAAAACTCTCAACGAAAGCGGATTTCGTGCCAAGTCCGACTTGAGAAATGAAAAGATCGGCTTTAAAATCCGCGAGCATACTTTGCTCAAGGTTCCCTATCTTTTGGTTATCGGAGATCGGGAAGTCGAGATGCAGACTGTCGCTGTGCGTACTCGTGAAGGTGCTGACCTGGGCTCGATGCCCGTCGCCCAGTTCGCTGAGTTCCTCGCGCAAGCGGTTTCCCGGCGTGGTCGCCCAGATTCGGAGTAATTATTATTAAGCGTGAAATGAGACAAGATAAACGAGCTGCACCGAAAGCCCCGATCAACGAGAATATCTCGGCACGCGAGGTTCGGTTAATTGGCGCTGACGGCGAGCAGATTGGCATCGTCTCGATTGATGAAGCGCTTCGTATCGCTGAAGAGTCCAAATTGGACCTGGTGGAAATCTCCGCCGACGCAGTCCCGCCTGTTTGCCGGGTGATGGACTACGGCAAGTCGATCTTCGAGAAGAAGAAGCAGATTGCTGCGGCGAAGAAAAACCAGAAGCAGATTCAAGTAAAAGAAATCAAGTTTCGTCCAGGGACGGAGGAAGGGGATTACCAGGTAAAACTGCGCAACCTGGTACGTTTCCTGAGTGATGGGGACAGGGCCAAGGTATCCTTGCGATTCCGCGGCCGTGAGATGGCCCACCAGGAGCTGGGGATGGAACTCCTCAAGCGGGTTGAAGCTGACCTGCTCGAGTACGGTTCGGTCGAACAGCATCCTAAGATGGAAGGACGCCAGCTGATCATGGTCATCGCCCCGAAAAAGAAGAAGTAATCAACAGGGCACGGCAGGCCTTCTGATTATGTTTATCAACTGAATGCGGAGTATCCGAACATGCCAAAGATGAAGACTAAAAGTGGTGCTGCTAAGCGGTTTCTGAAAACTGCTAACGGTATCAAGCACAAGCACGCTTTCAAGAGCCACATCCTGACCAAAATGTCGACCAAGCGTAAGCGTCAACTGCGCGGTAGCAGCTTGCTGCATCCGTCTGACGTGGCAAAAGTCGAGCGCATGCTGCGCCTTCGTTAATTTTTGGATCAAGAATAGAGGAAGTAACTCATGGCTCGTGTAAAGCGTGGCGTCATTGCCCGTAAACGTCACAAAAAAATTCTGAAACTTGCTAAAGGCTACTACGGCGCACGCTCACGCGTATTCCGTGTTGCCAAGCAAGCGGTAATCAAGGCAGGCCAATACGCCTACCGTGACCGTCGTCAGAAAAAACGTCAGTTCCGCGCTCTGTGGATCGCTCGTATCAACGCTGGTGCTCGTGTTAACGGTCTGTCCTACAGCCGTTTCATCGCTGGCCTGAAAAAAGCGTCCATCGAGATCGACCGTAAGGTTCTGGCTGATCTGGCAGTGAACGAAAAAGCGGCGTTTGCTGCGATTGTCGAGAAAGCTAAAGCCACCTTGGCTTAAGTACCCCCGACAGTCACCCTGGGTCACTCCTGTGGCCCAAGGTGTTAAACGTCATAAATAGGGGAAGAGCCTTCAAGCTCTTCCCCTATTTTGTATCTGGAGTCTGTACATGGAAAACCTGGACGCGCTCGTCGCTCAAGCTCTTGAGGCTGTGCAAAGCGCTGAAGATATCAATGCCCTGGAGCAAATCCGGGTTCACTACCTTGGCAAAAAGGGCGAATTGACTCAGGTGATGAAGACCCTGGGGAATTTGCCGGCTGAAGAGCGTCCGCAAGTCGGTGCGCTGATCAACGTTGCCAAGGAGCGTGTCACAGAGGTGCTCAATGCGCGCAAGGCGTCGCTCGAGGAGGCCGATCTAGCGGCCAAGCTCGCCGCCGAGTCGATTGACGTGACCTTGCCTGGCCGTGGCCAGGCCTCGGGCGGTCTGCATCCGATCACCCGGACTCTGGAACGAATCGAGCAGTTCTTCACCCACATCGGCTACGGCATTGCCGAAGGCCCTGAGGTCGAAGACGACTATCACAACTTCGAGGCGCTCAACATCCCAGGCCATCACCCGGCCCGGTCGATGCACGACACCTTCTATTTCAACGCGAACATGCTGTTGCGCACCCATACCTCGCCGGTACAGGTCCGCACCATGGAAGCGAACAAGCCGCCGATCCGCATCGTCTGCCCAGGCCGTGTGTACCGTAGCGACTCCGATATCACCCACTCGCCGATGTTCCACCAGGTCGAAGGCCTGCTGGTTGATCGCGACATCAACTTCGCCGACCTCAAGGGCACCATCGAAGAGTTCCTGCGGGTGTTCTTCGAGAAAGAGCTGGCGGTGCGCTTCCGTCCTTCGTTCTTCCCGTTCACCGAGCCGTCCGCCGAAGTCGACATGGAATGCGTGATGTGCAGCGGTAAAGGCTGCCGCGTCTGCAAGCAGACCGGCTGGCTGGAAGTGATGGGCTGCGGCATGGTTCACCCCAATGTGCTGCGCATGTCCGGGATCGACCCGGAAGAGTTCTCGGGCTTTGCCTTCGGCATGGGCGTCGAGCGCCTGGCCATGCTGCGTTACGGCGTGAATGACTTGCGTCTGTTCTTCGACAACGACTTGCGGTTCCTCGCGCAATTTCGCTAGTCGTAACGAATCTTTAGGAGAGCAGGATGAAATTCAGTGAACAATGGCTGCGTGGCTGGGTAAGCCCGCAGGTAGGTCGCGACGAGCTGGTTGCTCGTCTGTCGATGGCCGGCCTTGAGGTCGATAGCGTGACGCCGGCCGCCGGTGTTTTCAGTGGCGTGGTGGTGGGCGAGGTGCTGAGCACCGAGCAACATCCAGACGCCGACAAATTGCGTGTGTGCCAGGTCAGTAATGGCGCGCAGACCTTCCAGGTCGTGTGCGGAGCGCCTAACGTGCGCCCGGGCCTGAAGATCCCGTTCGCCATGATCGGTGCCGAGCTGCCAGGCGACTTCAAGATCAAGAAGGCCAAGCTGCGTGGCGTCGAGTCCAACGGCATGCTGTGCTCCCAGGCCGAGCTGCAGGTGGGCGAGGGCAACGACGGCTTGATGGAGCTGCCGGCCGACGCGCCGGTTGGCCAGGACATTCGTGTCTACCTGGAACTGGAAGACGCCAGCATCGAGGTCGACCTGACCCCGAACCGTGGCGACTGCCTGTCCCTGGCCGGCCTGGCCCGTGAAGTGGGCGCGCTGTACAACGCCCCCGTGACCCGCCCCGTGGTCGCTCCTGTAGCGGCAGTGCACGATGAAGTGCGCTCGATCGAAGTGCTGGCACCCAACGCCTGCCCACGTTACCTGGGTCGGGTAATCCGTAACGTCGACCTGTCCAAGCCTACTCCGCTGTGGATGGTCGAGCGTCTGCGTCGCGCTGACGTGCGCAGCATCGATGCCGCTGTCGACATCACCAACTACGTGATGTTGGAATTGGGCCAACCGCTGCACGCGTTCGATCTCGCCGAAATCAACGGTGGCATCCGCGTACGCATGGCCGAAGAAGGCGAGAAGCTGGTGCTGCTCGATGGCCAGGAAGTCAGCCTGCGTGCCGATACCCTGGTAATCGCCGACCATTCCCGCGCCCTGGCCATTGCCGGTGTGATGGGTGGCGAGCACAGCGGTGTATCCGCGACTACCCGCGATATCTTTCTGGAGAGCGCGTTTTTCGACCAGATCGCCATCGCTGGCAAGGCGCGTTCCTACGGCCTGCACACCGATGCCTCGCACCGCTACGAGCGTGGTGTGGACTGGAAACTCGCCCGTGAAGCCATGGAGCGCGCCACGGGCCTGCTGCTGGAAATCACCGGTGGTGAGGCGGGTCCGATCACTGAAACCGTCAGTGAGCAGTACCTGCCGTCCATTGCGCCGATTACCCTGCGTGCCAAAAGCGTCGAGCAGATGCTCGGCCTGGTGATCGCTCCGGCTGAAATCGAGCAACTGTTGTCCGCTCTCGGCCTGGGTATTACCGCCGGTGGGGAAGGGCAGTGGCACGTTGAAGTGCCAAGCCATCGCTTCGATATCAGCCTGGAAGTCGACCTGATCGAAGAACTGGCGCGTCTATACGGTTACAACCGTCTGCCGGTTCGCTACCCGCAAGCCCGCCTGGCACCACAACCCAAGGCCGAGGCGCGTGCGCACTTGCCTGAGTTGCGCCGTCTGCTGGTTGCCCGTGGCTACCAGGAAGCGGTGACCTACAGCTTCATCGACCCGAAGCAGTTCGAACTGTTCAACCCGGGCGTCGAGCCGCTGCTGTTGGCCAATCCGATCTCCAATGACATGGCTGCCATGCGTTCGTCGCTGTGGCCTGGCTTGGTGAAGGCGCTTTCCCACAACCTGAACCGTCAGCAAGACCGCGTGCGCATGTTCGAAAGCGGCCTGCGTTTCGTCGGTCAACTCGATGGCCTCAAGCAAGAGCCAATGCTGGCGGGTGTGGTCTGTGGCAGCCGTCTGCCGGAAGGCTGGGCGCAGGGCCGCGATGGCGTGGACTTCTTCGACGTCAAGGCCGACGTGGAAGCGGTACTGGGCTTTGCCGGTGCGCTGGATGACTTCACTTTTGTACCGGGTCAGCATCCGGCACTGCATCCGGGCCAGACTGCACGCATCGAGCGCGAAGGTCGCCTGGTGGGTTTCGTGGGGGCTATTCACCCTGAGCTGTCGAAAACCCTGGGGCTGGACCGCCCAGTCTTCGTTTTCGAGCTGGTCCTGGCTGAAGTCGCCGCGGGCAAGATGCCTAAATTCAGCGAGTTGTCGCGCTTCCCTGAAGTGCGTCGCGACCTGGCGCTGATCGCTGACCGTGAAGTGGCCGCCACTGCCGTTCTGGATGTAATCCGTGAAAATGCAGGGGAATGGCTGACAGACCTCAGGCTATTTGACGTCTATCAGGGTAAAGGCATTGATCCGCATAGAAAAAGCCTTGCAGTTGGCTTGACCTGGCAGCATCCATCGCGCACTCTTAATGACGATGAGGTGAATACCACGACACAAAATATCCTCACCTCGCTCGAACAAAGGTTGAACGCCACGTTAAGGAAGTGACGTATGGGGGCTTTGACGAAAGCTGAGATGGCGGAACGTCTGTACGAAGAGTTGGGTCTGAACAAACGCGAGGCCAAGGAATTGGTCGAGCTGTTTTTTGAAGAGATCAGGCACGCTCTGGAAGACAATGAGCAGGTCAAATTGTCCGGTTTCGGCAATTTTGACCTGCGGGACAAACGCCAGCGGCCTGGCCGCAATCCAAAAACGGGAGAAGAAATCCCGATCACGGCTCGCCGTGTGGTCACCTTTCGTCCAGGGCAGAAGTTGAAGGCCCGAGTTGAGGCTTATGCTGGAACCAAGTCATAACGACGAGCTACCCGTCATCCCAGGCAAACGCTACTTCACCATTGGTGAAGTCAGCGAGCTATGCGCGGTAAAGCCGCACGTGCTGCGCTATTGGGAGCAGGAGTTTCCTCAACTCAACCCCGTCAAACGCACCGGGAACCGTCGGTATTATCAGCGCCAGGATGTGCTGATGATCCGACAGATCCGTGCGTTGCTGTACGACCAGGGGTTCACCATCAGTGGTGCGCGCCAGCGCATGTCCGGTGATGAAGCCAAAGACGACACCACCCAGTACAAGCAACTGATCCGCCAGATGATCTCCGAACTCGAAGATGTGCTGGTGGTTTTGAAGAAATAAATCCGGCTTTTAAAATACTTCCACATTTCAAAAGCTTGCGGTATATTCCTGATCGCTTCGTTGCGAAGCAAACCCAGTAACACGCCTAGTCGGGGCGTAGCGCAGTCCGGTAGCGCACTAGCATGGGGTGCTAGGGGTCGAGTGTTCGAATCACTCCGTCCCGACCATATTTTCAATGACTTAGCCCAATCTGAAACGATTGGGCTTTTTCATGCCCGTAAAAAAGTAATCGCGCCTCGCAGGCTGGCCACGAAGGTCGGTGTAGTCCCCACTTTGCTACTGCTGCAGCCTATCTGAAGACCCTCCATCCCCCCTGAAAAATCAGAAAACTCGATCATCATCATCGGCATTTTACGGTTTTTCGATAACGCCCATTGACGATAATCCAAGCTTCTCAAAAAGGGAGGGCTATCCGAATGTCGAAGGCAGAAAGCTATACGGCCACCGCGAAGTGGTTGCACTGGGGCATGGCGCTGATCTGGGTGGTGGCTTGGTTTGTCGGGATTGTGGCGGTGCATTGGCGCGATGAGCTTAACCCTCAGCACCAGCTCACCTTTGTCCATAAGGCGATGGCCAGCGTTCTGCTCTTGCTTATCGTGCTGCGTGTTGGCTGGCGCCTTACACATGCGGCCCCGGCGATGCCTGCGACGATGAGCCCGCTGATGCAGCGGGGCGCGTTCGTCGGTCATCTGCTGTTGTACGGCGTCGCGCTTGTGGGGTTGCCGATGTCTGGCTGGTACTGGAGTTCGGTTGCAGACAAACCCATCCTGCTCGCCGGGTTGTTGCTGTTGCCGCCGCTGGTGGAGCCCGATCAAAGTCTCTATGACTTGGCGAAGGCCATCCACACCTACACTGCCTGGCTATGCGGGGTACTTGTGGGTGGGCATGCATTGGTGGCGCTGAAGCATCACTTCATAGACAAGGACAACGTGCTCGCAGGCATGCTGCCCGGCCGCGGCGATTGAAGAGGGAGCGTGATCGGCGCGCTCCAGGGCTTGGGCCCTGGAAGTGCTGCGCGCAGGCTTACTGGAGCATCGCCTGGACTTCCCCCAGCGTCACGCGGGGTATGACGCTCTCGGGGATCCGCGAGCAGTCGGAGAAGTTGTACACCATGAAGTCATTACCCATGACCTTCCTGGACATCAGTTCGAGCGAGGGAAGGATGCGGGTTTCATAGTGCTCATCGAGCCCGCAGGGCGACTTGACCGAGTCTTGGGTCTCGTAGAACCGTCCCGAATTTTCATGCAGGTCGACGCCGACCAGAAAGACCTTGGTGAAGCCTGCGTGGTAGGCCAACTGGATGGCCAGGTAGGCCACGGTTCGTGCGTCGAAAAAGCCCTTGCTCATGTCTTTGCTGAAGCCTACCGGCCTTTTGCGCATTGCGAGCAGGGAGTGGTCGGCCACCAGGGCAGCGTGTCTGCCCATGGCCGCATCGAGCCAGGAGGGTCTTTTCGCCTTGGTCAGCCGATAGAGCTGCCCGGTCGGACGCGCACGGGACGATTGCGCGTGGTCCTCCCACAGCGCCACGCGTTTGCTGGTTGCCATAGCGTATTTGAATAAATCCGGCTGTTGCTTGGAGAAGCTTCTGTCGGTGCAGGCGTAAAAAAACGGTTGGATGTCTGTGTTCAGAAACATCGAGACAGCGCCATTCATCGTGATCATAGGCACGTGCGCAAACGTTTCGAACGGAAACGACTTGGCTGACAGGCCGGAGGCAATAATGAATACGGCGCCTGATTCGATATTCCGACAGCTATCAAAGTCGTGCACAGCCTGCTGGCTTGCGTTACCGTGCCTGGGGCCTGAGAGGCGGGCATACAGAGCGTCCTTGGCGGCGCCAGCATGCTCGGTCTCGACGAAGGACATCTGTTTCATCCGACCCATCCGTGTAGTGAAATGAAAATAGGTACATCAGCCGACCCGGAAGCTTCGTGGGAGTTCCTTTATAAAAAAGACTACATAAACGGACGCTTCGAAAAATCCGAAACTCTTGTGGCTCTTTTCCCCATTTTTCAGGGAGGTGGCGTCGCCATTTCCCTGCGATGTTGAAGAAAGTTGGCCGAAGCCTGTCCCCTTTTTTCGCCTCGCCTGTCATTCCAGGCAAGTGAACAAAATCGAGAGCTTCCTCCAATGCCCGCAGTTCTACCTTTGCGCTTGCGCCCGTTGCTGAAACTGAGCCTGATGCTGAGCCTCAGCGCCAGCCCGTTGTTCGTCCCCGTCAGCTATGCCGAAGACACCGCCGCCCGGCGCAGTTACCAGGTGCCGGCCGGCAGCCTGAGCGCGGCGCTGACCCGGTTTGCCGGGTTGTCGGGCGTCAACCTGTCCGTCGACCCGGCGCTGGTCAGCGGCCGCAGCAGCAGTGGCTTGTCCGGTGAATATGGGGTGGAGGAGGGCTTTGCCCGCTTGCTGCAAGGGTCGGGCCTACAATTGCAACCGATGGGCGACCGCGATTACATGCTGGTGCCGATACCGGATGGCAGCAGCCTGGAGCTGGCGCCGACCTCGATTCTCGGCACCACCGGCCTTTACGACGGCGACACCTACGCCGGTGGCCAGGTGGCGCGGCGCGGCTCGCAGGGCCTGCTGGGCACGCGGGACTTCATGGAAACCCCGTTCAGCATGACCACCTACACCCAGGACGCGGTGAAAAACCAGCAGGCGCGCACGCTCGGTGACCTGATTGCCAGCGACCCGTCGGTACGCGCCACCAACCCGGCCGGTGGGCGCTATGAACAGTTCACCATCCGCGGCTTCAGCCTGTTCAACAGCGATGTGGCCTACAACGGCCTCTACGGCGTGTTGCCGACCTACACCATCGACATGGAAATGGCCGACCGCGTCGACATCTTCAAAGGCCCGACCCAGTTGATCAACGGCATCTCGCCGCGTGGCAGCGTGGGCGGCGGGATCAACGTGGTGCCCAAGCGCGCCACCGACAAGGACATCAACTCGTTTACCGGCAACTGGGCCTCCGACAGCCAGGCCGGCGGCGCCGTGGATGTAGGGCGGCGCTTTGGCGAGGACAACAAGTTCGGTATCCGCTTCAACGGCGTCAAGCAGTCCGGCGACACCGAGTGGGACCACCAGAGTGTCGACCGTGAAATGGCCGTGCTCGGCCTGGATTTTCGTGGCGAGCGCCTGCGCCTCTCCACGGATATCGGTCACACCGAGCGCGACACTGATGCCCCGCAGGAGCGGGTGCAGGTGGCAGCCAATGCGCCGGTGCCGAGCGCCAATGATGTGCGTCGCAATTACGCGCAGTCCTGGAGCAAGGCCAGCACCAACGACACCTTCGGGACGGTCAACGCCGAGTACGACCTCAGCGATAACGTGATGCTGTACGGCGGTATGGGCGCGCGCAAAAGTAACCACGACTTCCTGCGCCATGCAGTGTCTGTGACCAACGCCGCCGGCGACTTCCTGGTGCTGCCGCGCGATTTCACCCGCGATGAAAATGTGCGCACCTACACCGCCGGCGTGCGCAACTGGTTCCAGACCGGCTCGGTGAGCCATGAGGTCAACCTGGCCGCCAGCTACTTCTATATGGATTTCGAAAACGGCGGCGCACGGTATGCGCAGGGTCGCAGCAACCTCTACAACCCGGTGCAGATACCGACACCCTCGGTGCAAACCCGCCCCGATCCGAAGGTCTACACCGAGAACCGCTTCAGCGGCGTGGCGTTGTCCGACACCCTGGGCTTCTTCGACGACCGCCTGCTGTTGACCCTCGGCGCGCGCTGGCAGCGGGTCAAGGTGGATGACTGGAACAACGGGGTCAAAGGCCGCACCGCCTACGACGAGGAAAAGGTTTCGCCGTCCGGTGGCCTGTTGTTCAAGGCCACCGACAAACTGTCGCTGTATGCCAACTACATGGAAGGCCTGAGCCAGGGCAAGGTCGCGCCGTCGACCTCGGCCAACGACGATGAAATCTTCCCGCCGTTCATCAGCCGCCAGGTGGAAGTCGGCGCCAAATACGACGCCGGCGCCTTTGCGGTGACCGCTGCGGTGTTCCGTATCAAGCAGCCTGCCTACGAAACCAATGCCATCACGACGGTGTTCGGTCCCAACGGCAAGCGCCAGAACACCGGTGCGGAGCTGAGCATGTTCGGCGAGCCGCTCAAGGGCGTGCGCCTGCTCGGCGGGGTGATGTACATCGACAGCAAGCTGCAGGACACCACCAACGGCGCCACCAACGGCAACCGCGCGCCGGCCACGCCCAAGTACAACGTCAACCTCGGCGCCGAATGGGATGTGCCGGGCCTCGAAGGCTTGACCCTGACCAGCCGTGGCATCTACTCCAGCTCGCAGTACCTGGACACCTCCAACGTCAAGGAGATCGACGCCTGGAACCGTGTCGACGTCGGCGCGCGCTATGCGTTCAAGGTGGATGACAAGCACATTACCTTGCGCGCGAACGTGGAAAACGTCGCCGATAAACGCTACTGGAGTTCGGCGGGAGCGTCGGATGACAGCGAGCCGGGGCTGACCCTGTCGACACCGCGTACGTATTTGCTGTCGGCTACTGTCGATTTCTGATCGCTGTGACGGGTATGCCTGGGGGGGCTTTCTCAGGCTTTCTAAGGTGAGCCTGCAGGACGGGGTGCGCAGGATCTTTTGTGGCGAGCGGGCTTGCCCCGCGTTGGGCTGCGCAGCAGCCCCTTTCAAGCAAAATGCGGTGTGCCAGGCATTCCATGCTGATCTGTTTTGGGGCTGCTACGCAGCCC
>NZ_JASCPP010000034.1:0-55328 GCF_029959745.1 Pseudomonas sp. PS01298
CGCGAATGCGGTGGGTCAGCCTAAGACTCAGTGACTGACACACCGCATTCGCGAGCAAGCCCGCTCCCACACTTGATCTTCACAAAACCTTGCTACTCATTCGGCTTACTTAAGTAAGCCGGGAAAAAACAATAAGAAAGGGATTCCATCATGCCTAGCGAACCGAATAGCGCTCCGGCGTCCGGGTCTTCCGTCGACTTCGAAAAAGTCGACTCCCAATACTTCCAACAACGCGAACTTAAAAAAGGCGCTGCCGGCTGGGTCCTGCTGGTCGGCCTTGGCGTTGCCTATGTAATCTCCGGCGATTACGCCGGCTGGAACTTCGGCCTGGCCCAGGGTGGCTGGGGCGGCATGTTTCTCGCCACATTGCTGATGGCCACCATGTACTTGTGCATGTGTTTTTCCCTGGCCGAATTGTCGTCCATGATTCCTACCGCCGGCGGCGGCTACGGCTTTGCGCGCAGCGCCTTCGGCCCCTGGGGCGGGTTCCTCACGGGCACCGCCATCCTCATTGAATACGCGATTGCCCCCGCCGCCATCGCGGTGTTTATCGGCGCTTATTGCGAGTCGCTGTTCGGCATCGGCGGCTGGATGATTTACCTGGCGTTCTACATCATCTTTATCGGCATCCACATTTTTGGTGTCGGCGAAGCCTTGAAGTTGATGTTTGTGATTACCGCCATCGCCGCGATTGCCCTCGGCGTGTTCCTGGTGTCGATGGTGCCGCACTTCAATGTCGCCAACCTGCTGGACATCCCGGTCACCGAGGCCAAGGGTGCCAGCACCTTCCTGCCGTTCGGCTACGTCGGCGTGTGGGCCGCGATCCCCTATGCCATCTGGTTTTTCCTCGCGGTGGAAGGCGTGCCACTGGCCGCCGAAGAAACCAAGAACCCCAAGCGCGACCTGCCACGCGGCCTGATCGGCGCCATTGTGGTGCTGACCAGTTTTGCCTTGTTGATCCTGGTGATTGCCCCGGGCGGCGCCGGCACCTATGCGCTGGTCAAATCCGGCAACCCGCTGGTCGAGGCGCTGGCGCTGTCGTACGGCGGTTCGACCTGGATGGGCAGCTTCGTCAACCTGGTCGGCCTGGCTGGGCTGATCGCCAGCTTTTTCTCGATTATCTACGCCTATTCACGGCAGATCTTCGCCTTGTCTCGCGCCGGCTACCTGCCGCGCAAGCTGTCACAGACCAACAAGAGCAAGGCCCCCGTGCTGGCGCTGGTGATCCCCGGCATCATCGGTTTCGGCCTGTCGCTGACCGGCCAGGGCGACTTGCTGATCCTGGTGGCGGTGTTCGGCGCGACCATTTCCTACGTGCTGATGATGGCCGCGCACATCACCTTGCGCATCCGTCGCCCCAAAATGGACCGTCCGTACCGCACGCCCGGCGGCATCTTCACCTCCGGCATTGCCCTGGTGCTGGCCTGCGTGGCCGTAGTGGCGGGCTTTCTGGTGGATCCACGGGTGGTGATTGGCGCGGCGATCATCTATGGAGTATTAATTGCTTACTTTGCTTTCTACAGCCGGCATCACTTGGTAGCAGGCACGCCCGAAGAGGAATTCGCGGCGATCCAGGCCGCAGAGGCCGCCTTGCACTGATAGCCGTAAACCTCGACGCGGGTTCGATTCTCACATCGGGCCCGCGTCATCCAGGAGACACTGTATGGCAAGCTTTTCCCACGCGGTGGGTGCACAGACCTACCGCTTCGACAGCCTCAAGGACGTGATGGCCAAGGCCAGCCCCGCGCGTTCCGGGGACTTTCTCGCCGGCGTCGCCGCGCAGAACGACGGCGAACGTGTCGCGGCGCAAATGGCGCTGGCGAATATCCCGCTGAAGCACTTCCTCGAAGAGGTGCTGATCCCCTATGAAAGCGACGAAGTCACCCGGCTGATCATCGACACCCACGATAAACAGGCGTTTGCCGCGGTCAGCCACCTGACCGTCGGCGGCCTGCGCGACTGGCTGCTCAGCGACGCCGCCGATGAACAAAGCCTACGCGCCCTGGCGCCGGGGCTGACCCCGGAAATGGCCGCTGCCGTCTCCAAAATCATGCGCGTGCAGGACCTGGTGCTGGTGGCGCAGAAAATCCGCGTGGTCACCCAGTTTCGCGGCACAATGGGTCTGCGCGGACGCCTGTCGACGCGGCTGCAGCCCAACCATCCCACGGATGAACCGGCCGGCATTGCCGCGAGCATCCTCGACGGCCTGCTCTACGGCAACGGCGACGCCATGATCGGCATCAACCCGGCCACCGACAGCATCGCCTCGATCTGCGCCATGCTCGAGATGCTCGACGCGATCATCCAGCGCTACGAAATCCCGACCCAGGCTTGCGTGCTGACCCACGTCACCACTTCCATCGAAGCCATCAACCGGGGCGTGCCGCTGGACCTGGTGTTCCAATCGATTGCCGGCACCGAAGCGGCCAACGCCAGTTTCGGTATCAGCCTGAGCGTGCTGCAGGAAGGTTACGACGCCGGCTTGAGCCTGAATCGCGGCACCCTCGGGCAGAACCTGATGTATTTCGAAACCGGCCAGGGCAGCGCCTTGTCGGCCAACGCGCATTTTGGCGTCGACCAGCAAACCTGCGAGACGCGTGCCTACGCCGTGGCCCGGCATTTCAAGCCATTTTTGGTGAATACGGTCGTAGGATTTATCGGCCCGGAGTACCTGTACAACGGCAAGCAGATCATCCGCGCCGGCCTCGAAGATCATTTCTGCGGCAAGCTGCTCGGCGTGCCGATGGGCTGCGACATCTGCTACACCAACCATGCCGAAGCCGACCAGGATGACATGGACACCCTGCTGACCCTGCTGGGCGTGGCCGGGATCAACTTCATCATGGGCATCCCCGGTTCCGACGACATCATGCTCAACTACCAGACCACCTCCTTCCACGACGCCCTCTATGCCCGGCAAACATTGGGTTTAAAGCCGGCGCCGGAGTTTGAACAGTGGCTGGCGAAAATGGGCATCTTCACGCAAGCCGACGGCAAGGTGCATTTCGGCAACAGCCTGCCACCGGCGTTTCGCCACGCCCTGGCGCAACTGGGATGAAGGAGCCGCCCGTGCAACTCGACCTGCCTGACAACCCCTGGCTCGAACTGCGCCGCCTGACGCCGGCGCGCATTGCCCTCGGCCGCACTGGCACGAGCATTCCCACCGGCGCACAACTGGACTTCCAGTTTGCCCACGCCCAGGCGCGGGACGCGGTGCACCTGCCCTTCGACCATGGCGGCCTCAGCAGCCAGCTGGCCGAGCGCGGACGTGACAGCCTGCTGCTGCACAGCGCCGCCGTTGACCGCCATACGTACCTGCAACGCCCGGACCTGGGTCGGCGCTTGAGTGACGAGTCGGCCCAATTGCTGCGCGATCATGCATCGGCCAACCCCGGCGGCGTCGACTTGGCAATCGTGGTAGCCGACGGCCTGTCGGCACTGGCGGTGCATAAACATACCCTGCCGTTTCTTACACGTATGGAGGAACAGACCCACGCCGAAGGGTGGTCACTGTCACCGGTGATTCTGGTGGAACAGGGCCGCGTGGCGGTGGCGGATGAGATCGGGCAATTGCTCGGTGCGAAGATGGTGGTGATCCTGATCGGCGAGCGGCCTGGGCTCAGTTCGCCGGACAGCCTGGGCCTGTACTTCACCTACAACCCCAAGGTCGGTCTCACCGATGCCTATCGCAACTGCATCTCCAATGTGCGCCTGGAAGGGTTGAGTTATGGCATGGCGGCCCATCGCCTGCTGTACTTGATGCGAGAAGCGTGTCGCCGGCAGCTGTCGGGGGTCAATCTGAAGGATGAGGCGCAGGTTCAGACCATTGAATCCGACGACCCTGACCTGATGAAAGGCAATTTCCTACTCAGCCCGCCCACGGACTGATACCGGCACGATTGCGCTTTTTCACGCCTTTAGGCAGCATCGAGTTACGGCCGCGTGTGTGGTCATACCCCATTTGGAAGTTGAGGCCTGGCATGCGGATCACTCAAGCGACCCTGGAACACCTGGACCTGTTGACCCCGTTGTTCGTCAAATACCGCGAGTTTTATGGGGCCCTGCCCTTCCCGGATTCCTCGCGCGCCTTCCTCGAAAAACGCCTGCGCCGCAAAGAGTCAGTGATTTACCTGGCCCTCGCCGACGATGACGACAAGAAGTTGCTTGGGTTTTGCCAGCTGTATCCAAGCTTTTCGTCACTGTCGCTCAAGCGCGTATGGATCCTGAATGACATCTACGTCGCCGAGGACGCTCGTCGCCAACTGGTGGCGGACAACTTGATGCGCACCGCGAAGAAAATGGCCAAGGAAACGCAGGCCGTGCGGTTGCGGGTGTCGACCAGCAGTGACAACGAAGTGGCGCAGAAGACCTACGAGTCGATCGGGTTTCGCGAGGACACCGAGTTCAAGAACTACACATTGCCGATCAGCGAAGATTGACCCCAAACCCCACAAATCCCCTGTAGGAGCGGGCTTGCCGGCGATGGCATCACCTCGGTCTCACTGAAACACCGAGGTGTCTGCATCGCAGGCAAGCCAGCTCCCACAAAGGCCAGCGGCGACAATCGGACATTCGATAACATTCAGACCGTAACCCAGCCTTTGTGCGACATCCCCCGCTACAAAACCAACAGGCTTTTCACAGCTCAATCCGTATAATGCGGACCTTTCAGGGTTGTAAGAAATGCGGCATACACTTGTAGCCTTACTTACCCGAGCTTCCGCACAGGCCTGCTGAGTCGGGCCATTCACACAGGTGCCATCCATGGATTTCAACCCGCTTGACCTTATCCTGCATCTCGACGTCTACCTCGACCTGCTGGTAACCAATTACGGTCCGTGGATCTACGCCATTCTGTTTCTGGTGATTTTTTGCGAAACCGGCCTGGTGGTCATGCCATTCCTGCCGGGTGATTCGTTGCTGTTTATCGCGGGTGCCGTGGCGGCAGGCGGCGGTATGGACCCGGTATTGCTGGGCGGCCTGCTGATGCTCGCAGCGATTCTCGGCGACAGCACCAATTACGTGATTGGGCGAACGGTCGGCGAACGCTTGTTCAACAATCCGAACTCGAAAATCTTCCGCCGCGACTACCTGCAGAAAACCCACGACTTCTATGATCGCCATGGCGGCAAGACCGTGACGCTGGCGCGCTTCCTGCCGATCCTGCGCACCTTCGCACCGTTCGTCGCCGGCATCGCGAAGATGCCTTACGCACGTTTCTTCGGTTTCAGCGTACTGGGCACCATCCTCTGGGTGGGCGGCCTGGTGACCCTGGGCTACTTCTTCGGCAACGTGCCGTTCATCAAGAAAAACCTGTCGCTGCTGGTGGTGTTCATCATTCTGCTGTCGCTGGTGCCAATGATCATTGGTGTATTCCGCAGCCGTTTTGGCCGCGCATCCTCCGAAGCCAAGCCGCACTGACCGGCAATGTGGTCCCTCAGCGCCTGGCGCCGCCGGCGCCTGCTGGCCAAGCACCCGATTGCCGATGACACCTGGCAGCGGGTGCGCCACCACCTGACCTTCCTCGACGGCCTCAGCGCCGAGCAGGACCAATGGCTGCGCGAAGCCTGCGTGGTGTTCCTCGCCGAAAAACACCTGACCGCCCTGCCCGGCGTCGAACTGCACCAGGAACAACGCCTGCTGCTCGCCGCCCAGGCGCAATTGCCGCTGATGAACCTGGGCGATCTCGACTGGTATCAGGGCTTCCATGAGATCGTGCTGTATCCCGACGACTTCGTCAGCCCCCAGCGCCATCGCGACAGCAGTGGCATCGAACACGAGTGGGACGGCGAACACAGCGGCGAAGCCTGGCAGCAAGGCCCGGTCATCCTCGCCTGGCCCGGCGTGCTGGCCAGCGGTCAGTGGGAAGGCTACAACCTGGTGATCCACGAGCTGGCGCACAAGCTCGACATGCTCAACGGCGATGCCAACGGCCTGCCGCCGCTGCATCACGACATGCGCGTGCAGGAATGGGCCAGCGTGATGCAGAGCGCCTTTGATGACCTCAACCGTCAACTGGACGCCAACCCGGACGTCGAGACCGAGATCGACCCCTATGCCGCCGAGAACCCGGCGGAATTCTTCGCGGTCACCAGCGAATATTTCTTCAGCGCCCCGGATTTGCTGGTCAACAGTTATCCACAGGTGTACGCCCAACTCAGCCGCTTTTACCGCCAGGATCCGCTGGCCCGCCTCGTCCAACTGCAAGCCAGCGACCCACGCTATCAGCCGCAGGACGAATAACCGTACGACGTCTGGCGCATGGCATCGGCGGCGGAATATGCCTATAATCGCCGCCACTTTTAGGCCAATCCGGCCAAGTTTCTTGGCCAATTAACGGGGGCAACGCCCAATGAGCTACAGCAAGATTCCGGCTGGCAAAGACCTGCCGAACGACATCTACGTCGCCATCGAGATTCCGGCCAACCACGCGCCGATCAAATACGAAATCGACAAAGACAGCGACTGCCTGTTCGTTGACCGTTTCATGGCCACCCCGATGTTCTACCCGGCCAACTACGGTTTTATCCCTAACACCCTGGCCGACGACGGTGACCCCCTCGACGTGCTGGTGGTCACCCCTTACCCAGTGACCCCAGGCTCGGTTATCCGCGCCCGTCCAGTCGGTATCCTGAACATGACCGACGATGGCGGCGGCGATGCCAAAGTTATCGCAGTACCCCACGACAAGCTGTCCCAGTTGTATGTGGACGTGAAGGAATACACCGACCTGCCGCCGCTGTTGCTGGAGCAGATCAAACACTTCTTCGAGAACTACAAAGACCTCGAAAAAGGCAAATGGGTGAAGATCGACGGTTGGGGCAACGCAGACGCCGCCCGCGCCGAGATCCTGAAGTCGGTCGCTGCCTACAAAGGCTGATACCGACTCCTCATTGCCTCAGCAATTGAAAAAGCCCCGATTATTCGGGGCTTTTTTTGTGGGGAAAATTAAACTCAAAGTTGAACACTTTATAAACGCTGTTTAAGTTAATTAACCATCGGAAGTATCAGACTACAACTAAGTAAAAACCTACGTCCGCCAGTCAACGCATAGTTTATTTGATCTGTTTTTCCGACCAGTAAACTTGCGTTTATGAATACATCAGGTGACCGCTTAAAAGCGCTACTGCGGGAAGTTCATCTTTCCGCCTCCGACTTCGCCAAGAACCGTGGTGTCACGCCTCAACACGTGAACAACTGGTTCAAACGCGGTGTACCCATGGGCCGACTCAACGAGATCGCAGAACTGCTGTGCATCTCCAGCCGTTGGCTACGCACCGGCGAAGGCCCCAAACACCCACCGGCCAACTTCCTGCTGGAAGGCCCGGACGCCAGGAAAGGACTCCCTGCCCGCGAAGAAACCGGAAAATACCTCACAGGCCCCGCCTGCCGCCCGGAAAAAATCGACGTGGAGATCGCCCTCCACGCTTCATTCACCTCCACCGAATGCATCCGTATCTCACTGCAGACCCTGCAAGCCCTCAACGTCAACGCCGACCGCGCGCTGGGCGCCTACATGGTCGACAACAGCATGATCGACATCATCCAGCAAGGCGCCACCCTCGCCATCGACAAAGGCCGCACCCAAATCATCGATGGCGAAATCTACGCGGTCGAACACGACGGCATGCTGCGCATCAAATACCTCTACAACCGACCCGGGGGTGGCTTGCGCATGCGCAGCCACAACGCCAGCGAACACCCGGACGAATACCTCACACACGAACAGCGGTTCGAGCAGAACTTCACCATCGTGGGCTGGGTGTTCTGGTGGTCCACCCTGAACAACCGCCGACCGGTGCCGCTGGACGAACACCTGCTGGGCTGGGAAGGCTCTAAATCGGATCCGGAGGTGGGCATTTGAAGTGAATGTGGGTATCATGCGCCGCACATTTGGCAGGGGGTGGCTTTGCGCTATCCACCTTGCCTGGCGAAGCGGAGGAGTTCCCGCGGATGCCCCTACTATTCAGCCAGACGCGATGTTGGCTGAGCGATTTGAAGGCTGGTGAGGTTTGTCAAAAACAAGCTGAGGCAGTCCCCGAGAAGCCGGCCACAAGCCGGCTTTTTAATTGTTCGAAATAATCCTATCTCATCCGAGAACCTACCTGATAGCTTAGCTATTACGGGGCTTCCTGGCGTCTCCCTGTTCGATGGCATTCAATTCCATTCGACCTCATCCGACGATGAAGTGGGGGTACAAATGTGGGGACAAAAGGGACGAGAGGGGAAATCCAATGGGTAAGTTAAATCCGAAACAAATCGAAAACCTGACCAAACCCGGCACCTATGAAGATGGTGATGGGCTGCGGTTGGTCGTCAAACCTACCGGACGTAAATCCTGGATACTTCGCTTCCAATTGGCAGGCCGTCGCAGGGAAATGGGCTTGGGCTCATATCCAGACGTTAGCCTCAAGAAAGCCAGGCAAGACGCCAGCAACAAACGAACCCAGTTGAGCGATGGTGTCGACCCTCTAGCCGCTCGCGACATCGAACGCGCTGCTCAGCGCGAAGCACAACGAACCAGTGAGGGGAAACAGTTAAAATTCGAGACACTCGCGAAGGAGTACTGCGAGGCACACGGAGGCACTTGGTCAGATAAATGGCGCAAAGGTTGGCTGCGGAAGCTGGAGCTGTATGCGTTTGACCACATCGGCAAACTTTCAGCTGAGGAGATTAGTACCCCTCAGGTGCTCAAAGTGCTGCAACCCATCTGGATCACCAAGACCAGAACCGCTGACGAGGTACGCGGGCAGATTGAACAAGTACTGGACGCGGCCAAGGCACGCGGCCTACGCGAAGGTGAGAACCCTGCTCGCTGGCGTGGTCACCTAGACAATCTGCTGAGTCGTGTTGAAAAGAAGACGGCTCGAAAACGAAATCACTTTGAAGCCTTGCGCTGGCAGGACGTACCAGCGTTGATGACCAAACTCCGCGCAAACAACGAGCCGGCGTCGTTGGCGGCTCAGTTGCTAATAATGACCAGCGCACGCGCCCATATGGTGAGGTTCGCTCGGTGGGATGAGTTTGATTTGGACGCAGGAATTTGGTCACTGCCTGCTGAGCGAATGAAGATGCGCGTCGCATTTATCGTACCGCTCGCGGAAGAAGTCGTGACACTGGTGAAGAGCATTCCACGAGTTGAAGGAAGCCCCTTTCTATTCCCAGGCCAGGGCAAGTCAGGGGTCATGCACGCAAACGCCATACGCACGCTCCTACACGGCATGGAGTACAGGCACGTCACCCGACATGGCTTTCGATCCTCATTTCGAGACTGGGCCGGTGAATGCACTCACTACCCACGGGAGATTTGCGAGATGGCGCTGGCGCATGATGAGCGAGATCAAACTGAAGGGGCGTACTCGCGTTCAAACTTCCTTGATAAGCGTCGCGCACTGATGATGGACTGGGCCAAACTCTTGCTCTCTAATCCAATTGGGCAATAAGCCAACGAGATGAAAATATGCTATTTGAAAAGCTTTCAAATAAATCACAAACAGATTTGATTTTCGATACATGGCAGTCTCTTCATCTGACCTACGAAAGTATCTTTGGCAACACCCACTTCGATGAATTCATTAGCGCCATTAAGGACGGAATGAACAAGGGAGACATCACTGAGGAGGTACTTAATGACCAGAGGCTACTGCATATAGCCTCTGATCAAGCGAGTCCGGAGTTCCCATTTCTTTATTCTTGTGTTTTATGCATACTCGCAGAACAAGCCATTGATAATGAAGACTCGCACCGTGCCTGGCCTTTAATCGTACAGGCTAGCGCGAGCTCTGAGGCCGCTGCACTGCATGCTTTTTATAAGTCGCATATAGACTCCCCTTCCGAGCTTAATCAGCGCAGGGCGTATGCTGGCGCAGAGGCAAGAAAGGCAAAATTCCAGCCTGCGAAAGATTACGCAATAAAGCTTCTGAAAGAAAAACGGCCAAAAAACGGCTGGGGTGATTTCACTGACGCCGCCAACTCGATTAAAAAGGAGCTGACTGATTTTATCGAAGATCAAAGAATAAGCCTATCAAAAGACCTTATCGTCAATACACTCAAAAGGTGGCTTAAAGATGATGAGGACTTCCGAAAGGCCGTCGATGCAATTATAAATACAACGACTAAGCAATAGCCTCACCACCTTCACTTGCGGGCGCTCCTCTGGGGCGACCTCTCTTCTTCAGTGGCTTTTTAGGCATCTCACCACGACCAAAGGTTCTAGCTCGACCCTCAGTCGCAATGCGCATGTAATATTCAATTTTGGTTAGATAAATAGCTGCTTTCTTCAAGTTTTCCCGCATGCCTTTATCAGAGTGCTCAACCATCCCAATACCACAAGCACGATAAACGTTCTTTCTGCGATTACAATTATAGTAGACACCTTGCCCTTTTGTCGCATTCTCAACCCAAAGCTCACCGATGATCTTACCCCAAACAATATCCTCACGCAGCTTAGAACCATCCAAGAAAAACATGCAGTGATAATGAAATGATTTAGACAAGCCGAACTCCAGCTTCCAAGCATGTCCTAAAAACGTTGTAGGAGGCACCCGCGCCCTTAATAATCGCAAAAACCTCTCTCTATGTTTCTTAACATCTTCAAACTGTAACCCTTCTCGAAAATGGCGTTGGACTACAGATTTTGAATACCCCAAATCAACTCTCAAAACCAAAAGCCGGGACCGCTCTTCGAAAACGGCATCTATATAGCTAATCAGGCTCTTATGGTTTTTATTGGACAGTCGTCGATGACTGCTTATTTCATTTTTGAAATCTTTGCTTTTAACTGCCCTCCTTAATCTTTCGACAACCCGATTCAACGAGTCTATTAGAACCAATAAATCACCATCGAATGATTGCGCCTTTCTTAAGCTGTGAAATGCTTGGGCGTGCTCCTCCACAGACTCAAAAAAAGCTTTCACAAAAGGGTTAAAGTCGTGGATAGGATAATATTTATCTATTACCTCTTTCGCCCAGATGTTCGTCAACAACCTCTCTCCCATTTTCGTTGCAGCGAACCTTGCCCGTCCTCGCATATCCTTTTGATAAAAACAGACTTCATCGCTTGTTGATATTTCTCGAGCTAACGATTCGATGTCTCTGATCTTCAGTACCGCACTCCGTTCGCCACCAACAGACATAACGCCAGTGTCATTACTGTCGAAATATGACGCAGTGCTTTCAAGCATTGCCGCCTCGATATGTTTAAGTTCTTTAGCTTTCATTTAAATTCTCAATTCAATACGCTACGACGCCTGTGCTTGTTAGCACAGTCTTATGCCGTGACAGTTCTTGAACCATGGTTCTTGAATGACCATGACTCGGACAGATAGAATTCATTACATTCTGCCAGTACTCATATTGCTGACCGTATCAGTGACACCAATTGGCTACAGCACCAATGCTACCAAAAGCAATAACACCCAACGATGCTGACTGATTAGAATGTTAGTTAGACAGTCAACTACAACGCCAATGAAACTAGTCAACTACAATGCTAAGCATGCTAATAACAAAGACTCCAGAATCTTCTCGTTAGCTCACCACGAGAGAGTCAGGCAATAGAAAAACCCCCATCAAGCATTCCCCCGCAATAAACGTCTCTTCGCAGTTCACTTTCACTATCGAGTTAGTGCGAAAGATTGGTCAATCAATTAATGGCTTACGGTACACGCGCCAGCGACCTTAGACATGATCCATTCATTGACGTTCTCCTCAAGCCAGCCCACAGCGGAGCTTCCAATTTTAAAAGGCTTGGGGAAAGTGCTGTCGTACCGTGGAGAGTTAGGGTTCATCCAGTCATAAATAGTAGAACGCGATACGCCAATACGTATCTGCATCAGCTTCATGCGAATGACTCGAAATTCCGTGTGACCTTTTGCGTCCATCATCAAACCCCTTCAGTCAAATTGGCTACCGAGCCGACTATATAGGGTCTAGCCCGGACAGCCAGGGAAGGTGCTTTACGTAAAATAATATGCAAAGCAAATGCACCCCTATTTCCGGTTGTAAGAACCAACTCAACCAAACAAAAAGAACTAACTGACACCAGCGTTGGAGAACCAAGTCGACAGCTTTCCCTACATCAATAATGAATTAATAATGTGTTTTTAATAACCATATCGCATAAGACAAATTTTCGGAATCTGCAACTCTTCAGTGTACTTATCTAAATATTTCTCAAATATATATTACCAACTTGAACCATCAGGTTTCTTTCCACAAAGCAACTCCAGCACCTAACTAATGTTCAAAGCCAATCAACTACTAATGGAACACGCCATGTATATACTTTGCGCTAACTGCAACTCTGGACGGGTAATTACAAAAAACACAGGAAGACAAGCAGGTGGATTTATCGGTTCTGTAGGTGGTGCCGCGAGTGGTGCAGCCGGAGCGTTATCTGGCGCTGAAGTAGGTGCTGTTCTCGGCGTCGTCGGCGGCCCTGTGGGCATCGCGATTGGCAGTATCGCTGGGGCGATTTTAGGAGGGCTGTTTGGTGGTGCAGCCGGGGGTTTAGCTGGCGCTTCAATTGGGGAACAAATCGATGACAACGTTCTGAACAACTACCAATGCCTGCACTGCGGTCACACCTTCAGCGTCCACCGTTAAGCCGTTGTGAACAGGCGTCGCTTGTTGATGAAACGACGCTCTTTTCCATTCATTCGCAAGGAATCATTCCCATGGCTCACCTCGTTGAACAAATGGCTTACGTTGGCGCTACGCCCTGGCATGGCTTGGGCAGTCGCCTGACGCCGCAACAACCGCTCGAAGTCTGGCAGCGGGAAGCCGGAATGGACTGGCAGATCCAGAACAGCCCGGTCCACTTCAAGGCGGATGCCATCGGGCACTTGGGAAGCATTCATACCTTTCCAGAACAGAAGGTGCTGTACCGCTCCGACACCAAGGCTCCGTTGTCGGTGGTCTCCAACCGATACCAAATCGTACAACCGCATGAAGTCCTAGAGTTCTATCGCGACCTGACCGAAGTTTCCGGCTACGAGTTGGAAACAGCTGGGGTATTGAAAGGTGGTCGTAAGTTCTGGGCATTGGCCCGTACTGGCCAATCCACTGCTTTGAAAGGCAACGATCAGGTCAATGGCTATCTGCTGCTTGCGACTTCCTGTGATGGCACCCTGGCCACCACCGCCACACCGACTACCGTGCGGGTGGTTTGCAACAACACGTTGACCATCGCTCTTGATGGCACAAACCGGGCAATCAAAGTGCCGCACAACACCCGCTTTGATCCACAAGTGGTGAAGAAGCAGTTAGGTATCGCCGTCTCCCAGTGGGACGACTTCATGCTTCAAATGCGAATCCTGTCTGAACGCAAGGTTCAGTGGCATGAGGCCATGAGCTTTTTCATGAGCGTGTTGTGTGATACCAGTCCTAATAGTCCGCTGCCGGCAGTACTTCCCAACGAGCGAGCGCTGCGCAAGGTCCAGAGTCTCTATGAAGGTCAGGGGCGCGGATCAACCCTAGAGTCAGCCCAAAGTACTGCGTGGGGCTTGCTTAACGCCGTGACGGAGTACGTCGATCACGAACGCAGGGCGCGTAGTAACGAGTACCGCATGGACTCTGCCTGGTTCGGTCAGGGGGCACTTCTTAAGCAACGAGCACTAACGGCAGCATTAAAGCTTGCAGCTTGACAAAAGCGACGACCACCTAGCCAGGTTCACGCTGGCTAGGCATCTTCGTTGAGGGGAGTTCGTGGCTTCATAGACCCGCGTCGACGAGCAGCTCGGATGGCTTGCACTGGATGGCTTTAGCAATCCGTAAAATGTTCAAGAACGTGACGTTCCTTTCCCCACGTTCGATTTTTCCCATATGGGATCGATCTATCTGCGCGTAATCAGCCAATGCCTCTTGGGACAAGCCTAAAGCCAAACGCCGTGCGCGCACAGCAGCGCCCAAACGTATGAGGTCACGATCTTTATCAAGGCTTGCGGAGACTCTTCCCATGCAGCGAATCGTTACGCTATGATGCTTAAACGACCACGGTATTTACGACCCATTTTGACAAGCTCTAACGAATTAGTAGCTTCGTGTCAGAGACTCTGATACTGAAGGTAGTGTAGGATTTTTTTGAGTCTAAGACGTTAGATGCGTCAGGTTTTAGCCTGTTAGACTGTACAGATAAATATTCGACACCTAGGACAGCGCGGCATAGTTCAAATGCACACTTGGAAATGTCGCTAGCTTATAAATCCCAGGCGAGTGCAGAACACCTGCAATTAAATTATAGAAACATCTAAAATCAGATAAGGACAGTCAATGAAACCAATATACAAAATGCTTGCACTTACATCTGCTTTACTGGCCTCCACATCTCAAGCAGCAGACTTATATAGCCAGTACTCTACGCCCAACGCTATAAAGTGTACTGGCCCCCATAACAACGTATGCACCGACACTAGCCGCCCTGATGACATCATAGTCCAATACAAGGACGCCTACGGCAAAGTCACTATGCAACAAGAGTCCTCATTCGAGATCATCACCTGTATCGGTATTTCCGACAAATGTATCGACAATGATCGTAACTATCGAGGCAAATCAGCGACAGGTCGCGATATTAAGTATGTAGTCTTCAAGGACTTTTACGTTTATCCCGGCGGCGACGGCACTGATTGGGCCTACAAGAACGGCACGGGACCTCTTTTCGGTGGAGCCGTTTCATCTGCACCAGTGATAGCCCCAGCAATCACATCTGTAAAAGCCACCCCTACAGCGTCAGGCACCTATGACATTTGGTGCGATCCACAAGGCGATAGCTGCGATCTCACCATAGACGGTGGTAGTGACATGGTTAGTCGTGATCGACTGCCGGTCTATGTGCCAATAGCTTCAGATACTGGCAACTGCTCAATGGAGTTCTGTTACAACTCCAATCAGGACGTAGTTGGTCTCAACCCCGACTACCATCTCTGGAAAAAATAGGCTCCTGAGTTACCTCTAATGCTCATAGCAGGGGCGTGGTGAGCTAGCAATAGCAACCTCCCCCAAGCTCGGCAGCAACCTAAGCATATCGCCCTGCCGGCCAAGCTCTCCCGCAATCGGCTATGGACCTTCGCTACCATCCACCTCGCTCTAGATCTTTCTTGCTACCATCTCGCATCGTAAATTTCAGATGGAGACTGGTGGATGGCCGTTAGCGAGAAAACGATAATCATCGAACGGATATTCGATACGCTCTACGACGAGAAAACCAAGACGTTTTCACGCACACTGGTGAGCGCTGCGGACGTCCAAGAGGCGAAACGCTACTGCGCAGAGCACCATGGCATCAAAATGAAGCTAGACGGCAACCCGTTTAATTTCATGAAGGACATTGTTAGAGGTAAAAGTGCCTCGAAAATATGGCCAACGCGCCTTAAGGATCTACAGATCGGAGGGGTCCAAAGGACAGGTGATGGCGCGATTTTTGAATTTGTTCACGGGATGGCCGGAGCTCTGGACGGTCTCGATGAAGATTTTCTTCCCTCAGATTCAACACCTGAGTTCCCTGTACAAAGCCTCAGCCTCCCCCTAGCCTCGAAGGCGCTAGGACGCACAGACGAATCATGGTTACTGCAAGTAGCGGTAAACTTGAGAATTATCGAAAGTCACTTCGCTAATGCTACGAACAGCCAGATCGACGCGCTGGAACTGACCCACCTTCAAATGGACATCAAACTGAGAAAAGTTCAGATAGATGCTTTGTTTCGAGCGCTCCACGCGGCACCTGATGGAAGCCAGTCTGATGTCCTCATTACCGTAGAGGCGAAACAAGGTAATCAGCGCATTTTGACGGAACAAATTGGCCGCCAAGTGATAGCAGCTTTTGAATCGACTCAGACTGAACTCGTCATCCCCGTCGCTATTGCAGCGATCAGAAACAAAGGAATTTATGTTGTCGAATTTTCAGCAGTACATAGGAAAACGTTAGATCAGTTTAGCGTCCCGACATTCCATCGAGACGCTATGTTCTTGCTTCAGCCGAAGGTAAAAGGCATTTAATTAAGCAGGCTGAATAGCTGACTGCCTGGGCTTGGGTGTCCCTTTACGGTCTCGCTGCTTGATCGGAACATTGATCTCGAAGTGGCGAGAGGCTTGCCCCATGTCCATCGAAAGTAATCTTTCATCCCCCATCAAAATAGCATCGGCAGGGCTGGAGGGTTCCCAGCCAATTGCTTCAATGATGCTTGCTGCTACTGCCCGAGCCAGTGGAGGGGGAACAGCGTTCCCGACTTGTCTTGCACCGTGCCATTTCGTTACATGCGTGCGAAACCAGTCAGGAAATCCGTGTAACCGAAGCATTTCACGCACAGTTATGCAACGCGGATACTTGTAATGGATGGGTCTGGGACTGGTGAATGCACCACGCGCAGAGTCGGTGCCCGCACGAAGCGTATTAGATACCCCATTGGCGTGGAGCTTAAAGAATCGAGAGGTAGGTTCTACCTGGCCCATCGCAGTAGATGCAAATCGAGCGCGAGATATTTCAGAGTGATTGGTGCGCAGGCTACTTGTTAGAACTTCTTTGTTCCATCGTCTTTTGTAGCCATAGTAGGCCGACCCCGCAACCATGTCGCGAAGAATTTTAGCATAAGCACTAGGATGCCCCCACTTGACTGCTGCTGAATCGTTTTCAATTAAATCGTCATAGTCTTCAGCATTAGGAATGTCACCCAGAGCATCTTGGCAAGACGGCCCTTCTGGCAACGCAGCATCTAACAGCAACGATGATCGAGGCGATCTAGTTGTCGGCTCTGGGTACTCAGGAAGCTTTAGTCCACGCTTCGCCCCAATCAAAATCAATCGCTCTCGTTCCTGCGGCACGCCATAGTTCGATGCATTGAGTACTCGCCAAGGCAGAACGTCATAGCCATTACTCTGAAACTCTTCGATGAGCTCTGCAAGAAACTGTTTATGTCGACCGACTGTGATGCCTTTAACGTTCTCAAAAACAAAGTATGAGGCGTCCAGGCCTACAACAATACGAACAAAGTCTTTGACCAACGAGTTACGCGGATCATCAAGGGCACGCTGGCCCATTAAGCTAAAGCCTTGGCATGGAGCGCCACCAAAGACGATATCTACATTTCGCCGACCAATATTGGCTGCGTCACGAATATCCCCAGCAGTTAACGAGGATACAGACTGAGGAATCACCGTACAGGTGGGAAAGTTATAAGAGTGCACGGCAGCATGGATAGGGTCGATCTCAACGGCAGCTACTACGTCAAAGCCAGCCTGCTCGAAGCCCAAGGACATTCCACCTGCCCCTGCAAAGAGATCTATACCAATTGGTCGTGTCATCTGTATTCCTCCCACGGCGAGAAAATCATCGCCTTCATACGAGGCGTGGAATTTACGCGATTACGGGGCAGATGTCGATCGGTTTTTTGCTGGGGCCTAGAAACGCCGACAGACGACACCGCAAGAGGTGAAGGTCTTTAAGCTCACATTGCCACACGGTCAGAACGTCCCATCCCTGGAAACGAAGGGCGCTCTCAGTATCACGATCTCGCTGGCGATTACGATCAATTTTAGGCCCCCAGTAATCCAACCTGCTCTTAGGCAGACGCCCCTTGGGGCAGCCGTGTCCATGCCAAAAACAGCCGTGTACAAAGATGACCTTACTTTTTTTTGCAAAAACGATATCTGGTTTTCCAGGCAAGTCTTTTCGGTGCAACCTGTACCGATAGCCCAAAGCGTAGAGGACTCTTCGTACGACCATTTCCGGCCCGGTATGAGCCGTTCCAACGGATTGCATGATTTTGCGACGCTGCTCTACAGAACGGAGATCAACCATTGGTCCTTCCATATCCCAGCAAGGAATGTTGCCGCGCAGCGAGAACCCAAAAGAAGCTTACGACAGCCATCGATAATCACAAGACTGGGGCCCCCCAGGCAATGCTCCAAGGTCGAATCCACGCAGGGTACTGTTTACGAACAGCCATCAGTGGGATGAGACATGCAGCCAACCGGTTGACAAAGTAGGAGATCTGCACAAAAATGCCGGTTGACAGTATCTATATTTTGCACGCTTTTATGGAGAGATTGCATGCCCCAAATCCAACACCCGAGTGAGCTGGAACCGAAGCTGAAGCAAGAGTACCTTGAACTGGTCTGCAATAACGTGCTGGAGGCGGCTTACCGTGCGCTGGAGGTTACCTCTACAGATGATGACACCAATTGGACAATGGGGACGCTGCCATATGGTCGTGTTCATGGCCGGTTCAAGCGTCTGCATAAAGATCCCACTCTGCCTTGGCTGAAACTCACAAACAGCACCATGGATTTCACGGTGAGTGTGAACGGAGTACTTATGCAGGTAGTTATGGACGACCCTAACGTCCGCAAAAAGGGTCATCGCCTGCTGTCTAATCGAGTCGAGGTTTACCAGGCGAGCCTCCTAGGGCCATCCATCGACAAGAACATCACCTGGCGTCTCTATGTCGATAACGACGGTAACTTTGACGGGCCGACCTTGACCGCGTCGATTCTGGGTTTTGACACCAATCGGAACGTGGTCTGTCAGTGGGTTCATGATTACGTGCCTCTGATCGCCCCTCGTACAACAGAGCTACCGCCCGAGGTTGAAATCGAGGAACCATTTCCGACTCGCCGAGACAAAGATGCGGACCAGAATGCACCACGAGACGCTGACTTAGTAGATGAATGACAGAACAGGCCTTTTGCCTCTAGGCGATGAATTTTCGCCCGACAAGCTCCGCCTTGCCAGATGTGCGGCAGGGCGCTCGCTTGCCGAAATCGGTGAGCTGTTAGGCGTAACACGTCAATACGCTCACAAGCTTGAAGTAAATGCGATTCCTTCCAGGGCGCAGCTTGCCCAGTTGTGTGAAATCCTGGGGGTCCACGAGAGCTTCTTCTTCACCCCTAGGCGCGGCTCGGTAGAGTTAGAGCAGTGTCATTTCCGAAGCGTAAGAGCTTCCTCACAGACGCTGAAGAAGACCATTGCTGCACAAGTCGAAATGTTCGAGCTGCTGATAGATGAGTTGGATAAGGAGGTGGCCTTTCCCGCAGTGAGCTTCAGCATGCTTGATGAGCCAGTATCTGGCATAGGCAAAATCGAACAGGTTGCTGAAAAGTTCAGACGCGAGCAGGGTCTGGGGATCGGCCCGCTTTCCAGTGTGACCAAGCTGGCAGAAAAGGTTGGTGTACTGGTGGTGAATCTAGCTGAGGCCGATGACAAGGTTGATGCGTTCTCGTTGTTCAACAAGCGACCATTGATTGTCAGGAACACCACGAAGGTCAATCCATGCCGGCAACGTTTTGACCTTGCCCACGAGCTGGGCCATTTAATTATGCATCAGGGCATAGAGACAGGATGCCGTCACACCGAGGATCAGGCCAACCAGTTTGCTAGTGCTTTGCTGATGCCCCGTGCAAGCTTTGCGGCAGAGTTTCCTCCAATGCGGGGCAAATACCTCAATTGGTCGGCGCTCAAAGAGCTGAAGCTTCGTTGGAAGGTGAGCTTCAAGGCGCTCATATATAGGGCTCACTGCCTTGATCTGCTCACGGCAGAGCAGGCCAAGTCTGGTTTTACGTACCTCAACCGTAAAGGCTTCACGAAGCACGAGGAGTTTGATGAGCTGATTCCAATGGAGTCGCCCATGCTCGTCCAGAAAGCGATCAACTTGCTGGATTACAGCTCATGGAAGCGAGTTCTGGCGTCTTCAGGTTTAACCTCGGATACAGTGAACAAGCAGTATATGCTTGAGGTACCTGTTTCTCCGCTAAGGCTCGTCCAGTGAGTGTACCCAACCGCCGCGCAGGCTGAATGGGACGAAGGCCAGGATGAGGGTGGCATCGCCAGCCTGTCAAAATCAGAGGGTTGTACGGAGCTGTACCCCGACCTTATTGGTGATCCGCTTATTGAACACCAGACTTGTTGGTGAGATTACGCTCGAGGCGGGCACCTTTAGAGAACTGAGGCGTGTTCCTTAATTAAGGGCAACGCCCCAGTAATATGGGGGTATAAATGGGTGGACAAATCGCACACAAAAATAAAAAACCTTACAAATCAAAAACATAAAATCAAAAGATGCTGGCCACAAGCCGGCTTTTTAATGCCTGCATTCCCGCTGGCGCAATGCGGTTGGGATTCTCGGAAACGTCCTGCAAATGAAAGCGATCAGCCCTGCTGGCTCTTCAAGCTCCAGCCTCAATCCAATATCAAATGCGGCAAGAACCGACTTGAATCCTTGGTGATCAAACTGTTGTCTTCCCGCACGCCGATGCCGGCGGCTTGATCCCCAATCACCCAAGACCCAATCAGTGTATAGCTGTCCCCAAACCGTGGCAGCGGTGCGAACTCCTGGAGGATAAACGGCGCATCCGTGTAGGGGCCGTCCTCTTTCACAATCAGGCCATCAGCCGTCTGCAACTCGATGTTCGCCCCTTCCCGCGAGAAGAACGGCTTGCGCACCCAGCCCTTCGGCACAGCTTTACCTGGCTCTGTATCCAGATGGGCCGCGAGCAAATTCGGGTGGCCTTGGTTGAATTCCCACAACAGCGGCAGGATGCCTTTGTTGGAAATAATCGATTTCCAGGCTGGCTCGAAAAACTGCGTATCACTCTGGGCAATCGCCGAACCAAAGGGTTCGTGGAAGATGAACTCCCAGGCGTGCAGTTTGAACAGGTGGGGAATCCAGCGATCTTCGAGGTCGACGAAGCGGCCATCGCTGGTCAGGCCGATGTCTTCGATGTCGATGTGGCGTGATTCGATGCCGACCTTTTCCGCGACCAGGCGCAGGTAGTCGGTGGTGCCTTTGTCTTCGACCGAGTCTTTCATCGAGGCGAAGTAGAACGGCTGGTTGACCTGCAGCTGGGCGAAGGCCTGGTGCAGTTTGGTGTCGATGCTGTTGAACTGATCGGCGTGTTTGGGCAGCAGGCCACGCTCAATGCATTGTTCCAGCCAGCCCCATTGGAACGCCGCGGCTTCGTAGAGGCTGGTCGGGGTGTCGTAGTTGAGCTCGAGCAACTTGGCGGGGCCGGTGCCGTTGTAGGAGAAGTCCATGCGCCCGTACAGGTGCGGGTGGCCTTCCAGCCATGAGGTGCGGATCATGTCGTAGAAGGGCGCGGGAATGCTCAGGCGTTCGAGCAGTTCTTCGCTGTGGACCACGCGGGCGACGAGGTCCATGCACATGTCATGGATCTCGGTGGTCGGGTCTTCGAGGTCGCGCTCGATTTGCTGGAGCGTGAACTGGTAGTACGCGCTCTCGTCCCAGTAGGGTTCGTCGTCGATGGTATGAAACAGAAAGCCGAGGCTGTCGGCGGTCTGTTTCCAGTCATGGCGCTCTGCGCAAGGGATCTTCTTCATGGCCCGTCTTCCTTAACTGCTCGACCCGCCGCCCCAGCCGCTGCGCGCGCTGGCCTTGCTGCCGAAGCCGCCACGGGAGGTGGCCGAGGCCACGGAGCTCGACTTGCTGGAGGAGCGCAGCGTGTTGGTGTAATTACTGCTGCCGTAGCGGGCCTGGTTCGAGCGGCCAAACGTGGCGCCCTTCGAGACGCGCTGATTGAGCGTCGAGGAGGCGTAGTCGCCGCGATCATCGCGATAGCGGTACACCGGCTCGGAGCGGTAGCTGTTGCGATTGTTGCTCAGCATGTTGCCGATCAACAGCCCGGTCAGCAGGCTGCTGGTGGAGAAGCCCGAGCCGCCACTGTTCGCCTGGGAACCGGCCACTTGGGCATTGGCTGCGTCGACCTGGGATTGCGTCACCTGCCCTTCGGCGGTCAGCTCGAAACCGCCGAGCCTGGGGATGAATTTGCCGGTGGAGTCCTGCTGGCACCAGTCGGCGACAAAATCGGCATCGCAATCGGCCTGGTTGTCGTACACCGGCGCAATGCGGCGATGCTCGGCCATGGCCGTCATGTAGGCGTCGGAGCAGACGTCCACCGGAAGTTTTTCATCAGCGCACTGCTGGACAGACTGGAAGTTGTACTTCTTCTGCAAATCGTAGGTTTTTTCCGTCGGGCCGCAGCCGGATATCGCCATGGCGACCGACGCTGCCAGCGACAGCTGGACGTACTTGCTTCGTTTCATCGGGAGCTCCGTGCGCGATCAGTTCTGGGTAGGCGTCATGCACGCGGCATTCAACATGCCGACGCTGATGGCCACGGCGGCCACATAGATGCCGGCCGCGAGTTCGCCGTTCTTGATGCGCTCGGACGTGCCTTTGAGCACCAGGCTGGTCAGCAGGAACGCCAACAGCTGGACAACGGCGGCGATCACCGCCCAGACGACGAAGTCGAGGATGCTGATCGAGTAGGCAATCACGTTGCTGGCCGGAATGGCGAAACCGACGATGGCGCCGCCCAGGGCGACCGCCGCGGACACGTTACCCGCACGGATCAGCTCGAACTCCTTGTGCGGGGTCACACGGGTGTAGATGAACTGGAACAGCATGAACAGGACGGCCGCACCGAGGATGTAGGTGACAAATCCGAGCACGGCGGCTTTGTTCAGGGAAATGGAGAGAGCTTCTAGCATGGACTGCTTCCTTTTTTAGAGCGCATTCAAGTCGGTTGTGTACAGCGAAATGCCCAGCGAGGTGCTCAGGCTGACGGTGCCTTCCGCGTCTTCTTCGACGGAAAACAGCAGGAACTCGCGTCGATCGGTGAGGCCTGTGTCACGGGCGTATAGCATCGAGCGGTGTTCGACGCTGTAGGAATTCTCGGGGTTTATCACCTGCTCGCTCATTGCCACCAGCTCGGTCTGGCCCTCCTCGCTGCCCCATACGCGCGTGTATTCGACGCCGTTGTGGGTGTAGGTCGGCAACCCGATCAGGCTCTGGGGCCCCGCCAGCCGGCGCAGTTCGGCTTCGCTGCTGATGGTGACGTAACTGAGGTAGTTGAACAGGATGACGGACTCGACCTGCCCCGCGATGTCGCCTGTGGTGTGCACCTGCAGCCAGTAATCTTCGTCGTTCATATAATAGCGCGACAGCCAGGTCGACTGCCCGAGGTCGACGGTGCCGTTACTCCAGATTTCCTGGGTGCCGGGGATCACCACCGAGGTATGCCCGTCGAGCAACAACTTCAGGGTGGTGTCGAACATCACCCCTTTGCCTGGAGCCAGGCCCAGCGGGCCGGTAGTCGGCAGGGCTTCGGCGGCGGGCCGGTTCGACTGTGAGCTCGCGTTCGGGGCCTCAAGCCCCATCAACTGTTTAAACCATCCCATTGGAGATTTCCTTGAGGCGGGTGGAGGCAATGTAGAAGAGTTCGCCGCCTTCAACGCGCGTGGCGCTCGGCGGGTTGATCGACGGTTGCTGGGCGCCTTTGGCGCGATAGCCGATGAGGGTGGCGTTGTGGTGTTCTTTCATCCGCGTGTACAGGTCGCCGAAGGTGGCTTCGAAGGTCGAAGGCAATTTCATCAGGTATTGGGTGGCGCCCTGCCCCACGCACAGCAGCTCGTTAATGACCACCGACGAGCCCGGATCCTGAGAAGCGCGCACCAGCATCTCGATGGCCATGCTCGACGTGCACTCCAGGCTGGGTGCGTAGGAGCTGGCCAGTGCGGCAATCTCACTTTCATTGAAGTGCGCGACCACATGCCCGACAGGGTTCAATTGATTCACCGCCAGCACGGTGGCCAGCGTCAGGTCGTCGGACGGGGTTCGCACCAGCACACGCTCGGCACCGGGCACACCGGCACGCTGCAACAGCGCGGTGGAGGACAGGCTGTCACCGCGGATGAACGCTGCTTTGCCCGGCATCGGGTTTTCGTCGAGGGTGCAGTCGCAGATGACGATCAGGTTGTCGTTCGAGGTTTCGTCTTGCAGCAACAACTCAATGACCCGTTCACTGGACGCGCCTTCCCAGCCAATAAGCACGGTATGGCCGACCTTGCCGGTGAAATCGCCTTTGCCCTTCATGCCTTTTCTCCATGCATCGATGACACTGCTGGTGGTTTTGCCGATGGCTGCTGTCAGCAGCGCAATACCGCCGAGCATGACCCAGGTCGCCACGAACACGCGCCCCGCCGAAGTCTGCGGCGCAAGATCGCCATAGCCGACGGTCAGCGTGGTGGTGAGATAGAAGTAAACAAATGTGGCGGGAGCGGTGAGGTGTTGTTCGCCCAGATACACCAGGCCCAGGTAAGCCGTGCTCAGGTGGACGCCCAGGGCAATGACCAGGCCTGCCCAACCGAAGCGGTGAAAGAGGGACGAGGCGTACAGGCGCAACAGAAGAAAAATCGACATTTCAGTCCCTGACTCCCTGGGTACTTGATTCCTGATGACGTCATCGCCTCGACATCTGGATGCTCAAGTGCGCTCAGCCGGCATTAAACCTGCTGCGTGGTTTGGAGAGAAGTACCTTGGCTGCAATAAATCCGGCGAATGCACCAAACAGATGCCCTTCGAAGGAGATGCCCTGTCGAGGCAGGAAACCCAGGACCAGCCCGCCATACAGCACCGCCACGACACCAGCCGTTAACAGGTTGCTCCAGCTTCGGTGAAACCAGGCGCGAGACAACAGGTAGGCCCACAACCCGAATACCCAACCGCTGGCCCCCACATGCACACCCGCAAAACCGAACAGCCAGACCAGCGAGCCGCCCAGCAGGATGATGATCGCGCTGACGCTGACGAACCGATGGAGCCCTTCGATAATCACCAACGTACCCAGGATCAAAAAGGCAATCACGTTCGCGCTGAGGTGGGCGAAAGACCCGTGCAAAAACGGTGAGGCGAGGATGCCGAACAACCCCTGCAGTGTTCTCGGGACCAGCCCGAACGCCATGAGGCTGTAACCGGTCGCCACATTGAGCAGTTGCAGCGCGACCATGAACAGCGCCAGCCCGGCGATTGTCTTGAAACCCTTCAGGGCGTCCATCCAGACCTCAACGTAAAAAAGGGCAGAGCCTAAAAAGCCAGTCCGTTAAGAAAGAGCCCTGCAGCCGTGGCGAGTGAGCTTGCTCCCCGCCACAGCTACAGTGTTCGCCCTTCGCTTACTCGGCCGACTTCTGCTTCAGACGCTCCAGGATCGCATTGGCGCTACCTTCGTCCGGCGTGATGCCGGCTTCGCGCAGCTTGCGCTCCAGGTCGGTACCGGTCGACGCTTCGGCCAGTTCATCCTGGGCTTGCAGTTCAGCAGCGCGTTGCTGCTGCTTGGCCTGCAGACGATTCAGCGTACCCACGGCAGTCTCCAGCTTGCCGTTGGCACCACCGTTGGCGATGGACGCGCTGACCTGGGCCTTCTGCACGCTTTCGCGAGCCTTGGCCATGTCCACCTGCTGGCGCAGGCTCTTGATCCGGCTTTCAGCCTTGGTGATGTCCTTGCGCATGCTGTCCGCGTAGCCGCCGAACTCGGTGGCCTGCTTGTGCTCTACTTCCCGCTCGTTGGTCAGGGTCGAAATCGCTTCGGCCACTTCCAGGGCGAGGTCTTCACGATTGGCCTGCAGGGCCGCAACCGCCTTGGCTTCCAGGTCCTTGATCTTGGCGTCGTACTCGCTGACGCGATCGGTCGCCAATTTGTGCTTGGCCATGATGCTGACCAGCTCACGCTTGGCGTTGGCCAGCGCGGTGTCGGCATCGCGAATTTCCTGATCGAGGATGCGCAGGGCCTGTTGGTCGACGATCGATTCGCCGACTTCGCTGGCACCGCCACGCAGCGCGGTGAACAGTTTGCTCCAGATGGACTGAGTCATTGGATACTCCCGAATACTTAATTGAAGAAACGTTCGAAGGCTTCGCTGGCGCGTTGCACGTTGTCGACGAGGGTTTTCACCTCGGTCACGATATTGGTCAGGCTGGAGTCGGAGCTCAACGCGCCGAACATGTTGTAGACCACCTGCCCGTTCGGCATGGACTCGATACCGATCGAGGACAGCGGGAACATTTCCCGGCTGCGCAACACCGCGTCATTGAACTTCGCGACGTCATTGATGGACTCGACATCGACCAGCACGGTATCCACGATGATCTGCTCGCCCACCACCGCGATGTAAATCGGCAAGCCACCGAAGTCGTTCATTTCCAGCTTGATGCTGGACTCGGAGCCTTGAACGAGAGAAAGCGTAATGTCGTTGGAGACCACTTCATCCAAGGCCTGGAAGGCCGTGAAGAGGCGATCGATATTCCAGTTGGTACCTGCGCTCATGAAATTCTCCGACATGAATGAGCCAGCCAGAATCGGCTGGCGAAGCTGTTTCTCCATCTGCTTGAGCAGGCTTCGGTTTTCGGGAAGCACCCAAGTTTCGTGTTTCACGTAGCCGGCGGCCGCCAGGCCTGCGCGCATCTGCTTCATGTAAAAGCTCGATGGTTTTTTCGCAGACGGCTTCAAGCGCTCTCCCTGAAGGCTTGCTGGATCGGAATCGAGCCCGGCGGGCGGGTTCGATGGAGAGCTGCTTTTCATGGTACTGACCTCGGTGTGAAAAACTCACGCGTGAGAAAATCTACAGGCTATTTTTGCCGTACTCAATAGCTCACGCGTGAGATTTTTCTCCTTACATTTTCATGTCACTAAAAAGACCTGTCCTCTTACCCACCTGACAATTGTCTCTTCTCAGTTGACGGTATTACCTGTCCAAGCCGATTTATCCCCCGCAGCCCACCCATTAATCTGTGCCCATGTTGAACGCAACGCCCAACCAACCTAAACAAAAAAGGATTCAACCATGAGCACTGCAACCTACAACCGCTTGAACAAAGACGACGCCATCGTACTGCTGGTCGACCACCAGACCGGCCTGATCTCCCTGGTCCAGGACTTCTCGCCCAACGAGTTCAAGAACAACGTGCTGGCCCTGGCCGACCTGGCGAAGTTCTTCAACCTGCCGACGATCCTCACCACCAGCTTCGAGCAAGGCCCCAATGGCCCGCTGGTGCCAGAGTTGAAAGCGATGTTCCCGGACGCGCCGTATATCGCTCGCCCTGGTCAGATCAACGCGTGGGACAACGAAGACTTCGTCAAGGCAATCAAGGCCACCGGCCGCAAGCAGATCATCATCGCCGGCGTGGTCACGGATGTGTGCGTAGCGTTCCCGACCTTGTCGGCGCTGGCGGAAGGGTTTGAGGTGTTTGTGGTGACCGATGCTTCCGGCACCTTCAACACCACGGTGCAGCAGGCCGCATGGAGCCGTATGACACAGGCCGGTGCACAGTTGATGAACTGGTTCTCGGTAGCGTGTGAGTTGCAGGGCGACTGGCGCAACGACATTGAAGGCCTGGGGAATCTGTTGTCGCAGCGTATTCCGAACTATCGCAACTTGATGAATGGTTATGCGGCGCTGACGGCTCATCAGCAATAAGTCAGCCGAGATTCGCGACAAGCCTGCCCTGAAAAGCAGGCTTTCGTTGTTTCAGGCACGCCTTGAGTCTCACCTATACGCGCTGCGCCCTCACGGCACTTGCCATCGCCCGCGAGAAGCGAGTGCTGTCCACGCCAATTGCCGCGTTGCAAAGAATGCAGACGCAGCGGATGGAATTTGAAACCCCGCTAAAAGAAGTAGCGGGCACTGCTCGTCAATGAGCAAGGTCGCCATTGGAGGGAGCAATCGGCTGCGAGTTAACGCTGACTTTTACGCTTCAGTAGTAAGCCCTTTCTGATTTTTCCCGCCGTTCATCCAGCCGCTTTTTACTGCGGCAGACTCCGACGCCTTGCCCTTTGCCGAGACGTCACGGATGACCAACGCTTCCCACATTGCCTCTATCGAACATGAGCTGGATGGCTTTCATCAGAGCCTGGTGACTTATCGCCAGCAGATGGGCGCCTGGTATTCGCGGGCGCTGGATTCGATGAGCCATGCGGCAGATATGCCGTCGTTGCTGGGAATGGATCGGGTGGTGCGCGTCGGTGACTCGCAGACAACCGTGAGCATGAGCGACCCGAACTTTATCGGCAGTGTTGCCGTGTGCCCGTTGGGCGGCGAGCTGAAGATAGAGAGCAAATTCGACTCGGTGTATGACGTGCCGATTGGCGACATTCCGGTCGAGGTGATCGGGCTGGATGACGGCAGTTCCACGCGGGTCATGCTGGATGAGCATGGCAAGGGCTCACACCACTGCGCTGCGGGCGGGCGCTATCAGGTGCGGGTACAGGGCGCAGTTTCCGAGGAGCAGGTGGATGCGCTCTTCGCCTCCTACGCCGGGCTGATGGCGGACCTGGAGCGGTGGCTTCGCGAACAGTGGCAAGGCTTCAAGCCGCATTGGCAGCAGTCCACGGCCACTGCGATTGGCAGCGGCGTGCTGGCGGGCAGTTGGGCCGCGATCCGGGACGTGTGGGACAGCATCCAGCTAGTGCAGGCGATGCTTGAAGACCCGTTGAAGTACGTCGAACAGCTGGGGGCTGAAGCGGCCAAGCTCGCACAAATCGCCACCGATGCGCCCAAGGTCATGGAACAGGCGATGTTGCTCGCCAGTGATGAGGCGGCGCTGTTCCTGCTGGTGCGCACGGCGATGATCTGGTTGGACGCATTGCCGCCCAGTGAGATTGCGCAAGTGGCCGCTGGGTTTGTGGTGTCGCTGCTGATTGACCTGGTGATTGGCGCGGTGCTGACCATCGCATTGCCAGCGGCGGCTGTGGCGTATTTGAGCCTGCGGCTGGCCAGGTATGGCGCACAGATTGTCAAGGCGGCTGTAGGTTTTGTTCAGAGCGTGCTGGAGATTCTGACGAAGTTCATGCAGGCGGTGGATCGCTACAAGGCGGTAGCGGTTCGCGGCGTGGTCGGCGGGGTGAAGCAAGGCACGCTGCAGATGCGCTGGCGGGCGCGGCAGAACGCGGTGCTGAAGCAAAAAGAGCGTGTGGATGATGTGCCTGCTGTATCGACGAATCCGAAGGGCGATGCGGCGGCATCTTCGGATAAGACGGTCACCAACGGCTGCCCCGTGTCGATGGTTACCGGCGAGGAATTGCTCACTCTCACCGATGGCACGTTGGATGGGATCTTGTCGTTTGAGTGGACAAGGGTGTACCGCACCAGCGCGGTGGAAGTGGATGGCGGGTTGGGGTTTGGCTGGAGTCACTCGTTGGCGCATCGGCTTGCGGTGTCGGGTGATTCGGTGGTGTGGACCGATCATGAAAACCGCTCGACCACCCTGCCCTTGCCATCTGTTTCTCGACCCGCAATCACCAATAGCCTGGCCGAGGCGGCGATCTATTTGGGCGCTTTGCCGGATGAACTGGTGTTGGCCCAGGCGTCGCGCTTCTACCACTTTCGCGACGGCATACTGACCGCGATCAGCGATGCGTATGACAACCGTCTGCGCATTGCCCGGGATCTTTTGGGGCGCATTGAGCGGCTGGATAACGGTGTCGGGCGTTCGCTGTTCCTGCGTTATGAGTTGGGTCGCATCGTGGCGGTGGACTACCAGATCCAGCGCGCCAAGGGCCATGGCCCTTTCGAGTGGATGACTGAGCACAACGTTGTTTCCTACGCCTACGACGACACTGGCCGACTGGTCTCGGCGACCAATGCCGTCGGCGAAAGCGAGGTTTATCGGTACGACGATCAGCACGTCATTCTTGAGCGGCAGTTGGCCGGTGGCGCGAGTTTCTTTTGGGCGTGGGAACGCGCTGGCAAGGCCGCGCGCTGTGTCCGCCACTGGGCGAGCTTTTCGCAGATGGACACGCGCTATGCCTGGGATGACCACGGGCAGGTCACGGTGTTTAACGCTGATGGTAGCCAGGAAGTCTACGTGCACGACCAGCGGGCGCGCCTGGTGCAGCGCATTGATCCGGATGGTGCCGAGCATTTCAGATCCTACGACGACAAAGGCCGGCTGACGGTCGAGCAGGATCCGCTGGGCGCGGTGACGGCGTATCAGTACGACGATGCCGGACGCTTGGTGGCGGTGTTTCCGGGGGACGATGAGCCGACGTCCTACGAGCATGACAATGGGTTCGTACGGGTGGTAAGGCGTGGTGAAGCTGCCTGGAAATACGAGCGTAATGATCAGGGCGATATCGTTCGTAAGACTGATCCCGACGGCAACGTAACGGACTACAGCTACGACAAGCAGGGACAACTGACCGGGGTCTGGTTTCCCGACAACAGCTGCCATCGGCTGGTGTGGAATGAGCGTGGTCAGTTGCTGGAAGAACAACTGCCAAATGGCGGCGTCAAGCGCTACCGCTATGACGACCTCGGGCGGCAGGTGGCGCGTGAGGATGAGCATGGGGCGCTGACCGAGTATCTGTGGGACAGCGTCGGTCGATTGACTCGTGTCGTGTTGCCAGGTGGTGCGGCGCGGGAATACAGCTACAACCCCTACGGAAAGATCACCTCCGAGCGTGATGAGCTGGGGCATGTCACCCGCTACGAATATGCCGATGGCTTGCACCTGATCAGCCGGCGCATCAATGCCGATGGCAGCCAAGTCAAATACCGTTACGACAATGTTCGGCTGTTGCTGACCGAGATCGAAAACGAGGTTGGCGAGACCTACACACTCGACTATCACCTCAATGGCCTGATCCAGCAGGAAGTCGGCTTTGACGGCCAACGGACGGCTTATGCCTACGACCTCAACGGCAACCTGCAGGAAAAAACCGAGCACGGCGATGATGGCAGTCAGCTGGTTACCCGTTATGAGCGAGACCACGCTGGGAGGCTCGTAAGAAAAACCCTGCCCGACGGCAACGCTGTCGATTATGCCTACGACCGCCAAGGCAACCTCCTTAGCGTCGACGATGGCCACTGGGCGCTCGCCTACGAATACGATGCGCAAAACCGCCTCACCGCCGAACACCAGGGCTGGGGCACCTTGCGCTACGGCTACGATGCCTGCGGGCAGCTGCAACAACTGCGTCTGCCCGACAACAATCGAGTGGTGTTCAATCACGCCAAGGGCGGCCACCTGTCCACCGTCGAACTGAACGGTGAAGTCCTTAGTGCTCACCTATTCAAAGCCGGCCAGGAACACCAACGCCAACAAGGCCAGTTGATCAGCCACTACCACTACGACGACCAGCAGCGCCTGCACGCCCATGCCGTCAGTCAACAGCAGCACACCCTCTACCAACGCCAATACGACTACGACAAATCCGGCAACCTCACCCGCCTGCTCGACACCCGCAAAGGCGAACACCACTACCACTACGACCCACTAGGCCGCCTCACCCGCGCCGACCATTCCCAAGACCTGCAGGAACGCTTCGGCCACACCCCGGCCGGCACCCTGCTCATGCAAGACCGCCCCGGCCCCGACATCGTTGCCGGCAACCGCCTGATGATCCAGGGCGACCGCCACTACGACTATGACGCCTTCGGCAATCTCATCCGCGAGCGGCGTGGCAAAGGCCATCAACTCGTCACCGAATACCGCTACGACTGCCAGCATCGGCTGATAGGCCTCACCCAACCCAACGGCCAAACCGCCAGCTATCGCTATGACCCGTTTGGGCGACGCATCAGCAAAACCGTTGAAGGCATAACGACGGAGTTTTTCTGGCAAGGCGACAGGCTGATTGCCGAGCACCATGCGGATCGCCATCGCAGCTATCTCTATGAACCGGACAGCTTTCGCCCGCTGGTTTTGTTGGAAGGCTTCGGCCCAAAAGATACCAAGCCCTATCATTACCAACTCGACCACCTTGGCACGCCGCAGGAACTCACCGACCCCGACGGCGCCATCGTCTGGTCCGCGCATTACCGCGCCTACGGCCAGATCAGCCGACTCGACAAAGGCACAATCGACAACCCGCTACGTTTTCAGGGTCAGTACTTTGATCAGGAAAGCGGACTGCACTACAACCGTCATCGCTACTACAATCCGGATGTTGGTCGCTACCTGACGCCGGACCCGGTGAAGTTGGGCGGCGGGATCAATGCGTACTTGTACGCGCCCAACCCTACTGGGTGGGTGGATCCCCTGGGACTGAGCGTCTGCCCAGGTGGGGATGGATGTAAACCATCCTACAACGCTGAGAGCCCAACAAAGCACGCAAAAGCTAACAATGGCGAGCCAACGCTCCCCGCTCCCGCGTCAAAACAAGACACCACCGTCAGAGTACGGCATTACACAAGCAGAGCAGGCTCAAAAGGAATTGAAAAAACAGGAGTGATATTGGCCCAAGATAACAACAGAGTCTATCTCGAACCTGCAAAGAGCAAAGTGCTAAGTCCTAGAGATGCACAGGAAAAATATCAGATCGACAAAAGCAAAGGCCGAGATTACATTGAAACGGACGTACCTGAGTCACAATTAGAACTGGTAAAAAACCCCAGATACAGCACCATGGAACTAACCGTAAAAGGTAACCTGACATTAAACAACCCTACCTTTACGAGGAGAAAGTAATGCTAGAGCAAAATCAAAAAATAGTTCTTACCGGAAAAGAAGCACTTGACGCCCTTAAAGAAATTGAATACATACTTATATCCCTACACAAAATGGGCAGCTTTTATGCTGAAAAACCTGGCGCGCTGGAAGAGTATCGCAAAGCGACCACTGACTTTATCGATGACTGTGCCGTTACCCAACGATTGTCAAAGGTACGCACGATAATTTCTCAACACTTTGACGACTCTCTCGGCGATGACGAACTGGATGATATAGAGAGACATTTTTCCGACTTGAAATTTTGGAAACCCGATCAACCCTTGAATAAAAAAACACCTGAAACAGAAGTACCGGAAGTCTCGAAGGGAACCATTCAACAAGTAACGTGCAAGCGTAACGAATTACTGATGGTTTTTACCAACCAGCAAGATGAACTTCTACTAATCACCTTTCACAACCCCGTAGCATTCAAAGGCATTAGCGCAATTGGAACCGAAACAGATGGCCTTTTTAAAGAAGGAGACCCTACGCTTTTAGAAGACGCAAAATGCATTACCCCTCTGCAAAATACGGAAACTTATTGCTTCAAAGCAACCACGAGCAGAGAGATTATTTTTATAGTAACTTCAGAAGGATACAGCGTTGAAAAGATATGATTGAAAACGCAACAGCCTTTCCAGATCAAAAATTCAAATTTTAGCGACCACCCAACGTATGAAACACTGATCAATACTCCTAATGAGCAAACCGCTACTTACCGTTACGACCTGCTTGGAAGGTTCGCAAAAAAAATTAGCTATTTTGATGACGAGCTAATTACGGAGCTGAAATCCCAGAATATTGCCTTTGATATTCCACCCACAAATGACCACGCTTCCATTGTTAGAGAACCTAATGAAAACATACCTTTTTCAGGAAGCAAGATTGCCTGAAACAAACTGCACAAAAGCATTAAGTTTGCGGACAACCTCCCGAACTTGGCAACCTCACGACTGGCCAGGAAAATAATAAAAATCGCCGACAATAAGATAATTATTGTGGGTGATTCGGTTTGTGACGAAGCGTATTGCATAAATATCCAACACCAGAAGAAGCACTCAGAGTCTTCTCCAAAATACCACGACACACATATATTCTTCAGAGAAATCCAGATTGGATTGCTTGCATTTCATTTAAGGGAGATATCGACTTCACACTATTAAAACCCTCTACACTACAAAGCCCCATGCATTGAATGGCGCTGCCGTTTCTAAAACACTCTATACGTACAAAATATCAACCTAGTTGGACGAGAAAGCTACTGCTTTATGGTGAGCGATGCCAGGTATGTAATCTTCTATTGGTTGCTGATCGATATATGCTCCAAGAAGCATAAGTCAAAACTTCACATCACAAAAACTACAGAAAACACCGATCACCAGACTAGACCCTGAGCCGAATCCGCAGCACAATCGGCTCACCAAATGAGCTGAATAACCTCTCTATTCGGCTCACGCACCCCAGGTATTCCACCATGGCTCATCCGCACTGGATCTGGCAACACGCCGACTGGCCTCACTTCCACTGGCAACCCGGTCGCCTCGCGACTTTACTGCGCGAATGCGGACAAGCCCAAGGCAAGCTGTTGGGCATGCTCGGCTCCGTCAGCCAGGCAGTCAGCGCACAGAATGAACTGGATGCGCTGCTGCAAAATATCCTGACGTCCTCGGCGATTGAGGGTGAGCAGTTGAATGTCGGCTCAGTGCGCTCGTCCCTGGCAAGGCGGATGGGCCTGGAAGCGATGGAAGACGGTCAGGTAAGCCGCCGCAGCGAAGGCCTCGCCGAGTTGATGATGGATGCCACTCAACAATTCACCCATCCGTTTACCCTCGCCCGCCTACTGAACTGGCATCACTTATTGTTCCCGGCCCCGGAAGCGAGCTATGCCGCTCGAACGCTCAGTATTGGATCCTTGAGGGGAGATGAGCCGATGCAAGTGGTGTCGGGCCGGCTTGATCGGCCGACCGTGCATTTCGAGGCCCCGCCACGTCTGGGACTGGAGCAGGCACTGGCGGATTTCCTGGAGTGGTTCGAAACCAGCCGCGATCAGCCGGAACTGGACCCATTGGTACGCGCCGCCGTCGCGCACTTCTGGTTTGTCACACTGCACCCCTTCGATGACGGCAATGGTCGCCTGACACGCGCTATCACCGATTTGGCACTGGCCCAGGGTGAACACCAGGCCATCCGTTTCTATGCCATGTCAGCCAGCATCCTCGAAGACCGCACCGGCTACTACAACGCGCTGGAATCCAGCCAGAAGTCCTCCCTGGATATCACTGCCTGGCTGGAGTGGTTCCTTAAAACCCTGTTACGCAGCGTGCAGCAGGCCATGGCGCGGATTGACCGGGTGCTGGAAAAAAGTCGTTTCTGGCAGCAACACCGCGACCGTCCTTTGTCGGCTGAACAGATCAAGGTCCTCAATCGCCTGCTCGACAGTGGTGAGAAGGGCTTCGAACACGGCATCAGCGCGGCGCAGTACCAGGCGGTGGCAAAGGTCTCCAAGGCGACAGCGACGCGACACCTGGCGGACCTGCTGGAAAAAAACTGCCTGGTCCGCCTCCCCGGAGGCGGCCGCAGCACGCGTTATCAGGTCAATACAGGGGGCGAGTGACACCCCACTCATTTGCCCAGAATCCCCATGTCTGCTAGTGTCGCGCCGGTTTACCGTCTACAGGAATAGCCGCCATGGCCCGCAAAAAAGTTGCACTCGATTTCGAACAATCCCTCGCCGACCTGCAAACTCTGGTCGAGCGTCTGGAGAACGGCGAGCTGTCGCTGGAAGACTCGCTGACGGCGTTTGAGCAAGGTATCGGCCTGACCCGCGACTGCCAGAGCGCCTTGGCGCAGGCGGAGCAGAAGGTGCAGGTCCTGCTGGAACGTGACGGGGAGTTGGCCGAAGAACCTTTCGATGCGGAACAGCCGGAATGATCGACGCGTATCAGGCCAGTAGCCAAGCCCGGGTAAATGCGGCGCTGGAGCCCTTGTTTGTTGCGCCAAGCCCGGAAATGACGCGCCTGTATGAAGCCATGCGCTACAGCGTGATGAATGGCGGCAAGCGCGTGCGCCCGCTGCTGGCCTACGCGGCCTGCGAAGCCCTGGGGGCGCCTGCCGAAGAGGCGAATGGTGCGGCCTGTGCGGTGGAGCTGATTCACGCCTATTCCCTGGTGCATGACGATTTGCCGGCGATGGACGACGACGATCTGCGTCGCGGCCAGCCGACCACCCACAAAGCGTTCGATGAAGCCTATGCGATCCTGGCCGGCGATGGCCTGCAGAGCCTGGCGTTCAGCGCGTTGCTGGACCCGGCGCTGAGCAGCGTCAACGCCGAGATCCGGTTGCGCATGGTCACCGCCCTGGCCCACGCCGCAGGCCCGGCCGGTATGGTAGGCGGGCAGGCGATCGACATGGGTTCGGTCAGCCTCAAGCTGGACCAGCAAGCCCTCGAGCACATGCATCGCCACAAGACCGGCGCACTGATCGAAGCCGCCGTGCACCTCGGCGCCCTGGCCAGCGGGCGTGCCGAAGCCGCGCAATTGGCGGCCCTGACCACCTACTCCCGGGCCATCGGCCTGGCGTTCCAGGTGCAGGACGATATTCTCGACGTCGAAAGTGACACCGCCACCCTGGGCAAGCGCCAAGGTGCGGATATCGCACGGGACAAACCGACTTATCCTGCGTTGCTCGGCCTTGAAGCCGCCAAGGCCTATGCCCTGGAACTGCGTGACCAGGCCCTGGACGCCCTGCGACCTTTCGACGCGGCGGCCGAGCCCCTGCGCGGCCTGGCGCGGTATATCGTCGAACGCCGCCACTGATAACGGCGGCTATTGCAGCCGCATATCAGCCAAGTTCGGCGCTCTGCGTGGGCAGTTTGCGATGCTTGAGGTAAACTGCCGCCTCTTCTATACCTATAACGATTCGCCTGATGCCCACGACGTTCCAAGAGATTCCCCGCAAGCGCCCGTCCACGCCCCTGCTCGACCGTGCTGCCACGCCGGCCGGCCTGCGTCGACTGGGTGAAGCCGAGCTGGAAACCCTGGCCGATGAACTGCGCCTGGAATTGCTCTACACGGTCGGCCAGACCGGTGGGCATTTCGGTGCCGGCCTGGGCGTCATCGAGCTGACCATCGCGTTGCACTACGTGTTCGACACCCCGGACGACCGGCTGGTGTGGGACGTGGGCCACCAGGCGTATCCGCATAAAATCCTTACCGGCCGTCGCGAGCGCATGGGCACCCTGCGCCAGAAGGACGGGATCGCGGCCTTCCCGCGTCGCTCCGAGAGCGAGTACGACACCTTTGGCGTCGGCCACTCCAGCACCTCGATCAGTGCAGCGCTGGGCATGGCCATTGCCGCCCGCCTGCAAGGCAGCGACCGCAAGGCGATTGCCGTGATCGGCGACGGCGCGTTGACCGCCGGCATGGCCTTCGAGGCGCTGAACCACGCGCCCGAAGTGGACGCCAACATGCTGGTGATCCTCAACGACAACGACATGTCGATCTCGCGCAATGTCGGCGGCCTGTCCAACTACCTGGCCAAGATCCTCTCCAGCCGTACTTACGCCAGCATGCGCGAAGGCAGCAAGAAAGTGCTCTCGCGTCTGCCCGGCGCGTGGGAAATTGCCCGCCGTACCGAAGAATATGCCAAGGGCATGCTGGTCCCCGGCACCCTGTTCGAAGAGCTGGGCTGGAACTACATCGGCCCGATCGACGGCCATGACCTGCCGACCCTGATCGCCACGCTGCGCAACATGCGTGACCTCAAGGGCCCGCAGTTCCTGCACATCGTCACCAAGAAGGGCAAGGGTTTCGCCCCGGCGGAAGTCGACCCGATTGGTTACCACGCGATCACCAAGCTCGAACCCGTCGATGCACCCGCCGCCGCGCCGAAAAAAGCCAGCGGGCCGAAGTATTCCGGTGTGTTCGGCGAATGGCTGTGCGACATGGCCGCAGCCGACCCGCGCCTGGTGGGCATTACCCCGGCAATGAAGGAAGGCTCCGACCTGGTGGCCTTCAGCGAGCGTTTCCCGCTGCGCTACTTCGACGTGGCGATTGCCGAGCAGCACGCGGTGACTTTCGCCGCCGGCATGGCCTGTGAAGGCGCCAAGCCAGTGGTCGCGATCTACTCCACCTTCCTGCAGCGCGGCTATGACCAACTGGTCCACGATGTGGCGGTGCAGAACCTCGACGTGCTGTTCGCCATCGACCGCGCCGGTTTGGTCGGCGAAGACGGCCCGACGCACGCCGGCAGCTTCGATCTGTCCTACCTGCGCTGCATCCCCGGCATGCTGGTGATGACACCGAGCGACGAAAACGAATTGCGCAAGATGCTCAGCACCGGCCACCTGTACAACGGCCCGGCTGCCGTGCGCTACCCACGTGGCAACGGCCCGAATGCGGTGATCGAGAAAGACCTCGAGCCTATCGAGATCGGCAAGGGCATCGTGCGTCGCCAAGGCAGCAAGACTGCGTTCCTGGTGTTCGGCGTGCAGCTGGCCGAAGCCTTGAAAGTCGCCGATAAAATCGACGCGACCGTGGTTGACATGCGCTTCGTCAAACCCCTGGATGAAGCCCTCGTGCGCGAAATTGCCGGCAGCCACGAGCTGCTGGTGACTGTCGAAGAAAACGCCATCATGGGTGGCGCTGGTGCGGCGGTCAGCGAGTTCCTGGCGCGCGAGAACATCCTCAAGTCGGTGTTGCACCTGGGCTTGCCGGATGTGTACGTCGAACATGCCAAGCCGGCGCAGATGCTCGCTGAGTGCGGGTTGGATGAGGCCGGCATCGAAGCATCGGTGCGCGAGCGCCTGGCACTGCTCGGCCTGTAACCCCGAATCACCTGTAGGCGCTGGCTTGCCTGCGATAGCATCACCTCGGCCTCACTGAAAAACCGAGGTGCCTGCATCGCAGGCAAACCAGCACCTGCATTGGTTTCGTGCCGTGTTCAAATGCAATGGACAGCCCATGAGTCGCCTTCGCTTCGCCCTGCCCTTACTTCTCCTGCCCGCCAACGACCTGCTCGCCGATACCTTCGAGCGCGACGACGCCCTGAAACTCCCCGACGTCGTCATCAGCGCCAACCGCCAGGTCCAGGCGCGCAACGACAGCAGCGCTGCCAACACCGTATTCACCCGCGACGACATCGACCGCCTGCAGCCCACCAGCCTCACCGACCTGCTCAGCCGCGTGCCCGGCGTGCAAGTCGCGCCCACTGGTGGCCGTGGCAGCTTGCCGGGCATTTACATTCGCGGCACCAAATCCGCACAAAGCCTGGTACTGGTGGACGGCCAGCGCATCGCCAACACCACCTCCGGCGACAGCGGCCTGCAGTACTTGAATGTCGACCAGATCGAGCGGGTGGAAGTGCTGCGCGGCTCGCGCTCGGTGATCTACGGCAGCGACGCGATTGGCGGGGTGATCCAGGTGTTTACCCGGCGCAACGCCGAGCAAGGCCTGCAACCGCGCATGAAGCTCGGGTTTGGCAGCAACGGGACTTGGGAGCGCAGCCTCGGCGTATCCGGCGGCGACGAACACACGCGCTTCAACTTGGGTGCGAGCCTGGATGAAACCGCAAGCATCAATTCGACCCACCAATCGTTTCTCAGCGATGGCGATCATGATGCCTACCGCAATCAGTCCCTCAGCCTGAACCTCAGCCACGCGTTCAGCGACACGCTGGAGGCGGGTTTCAACCTGTTGGATAACCGCGGTAAATCGGAGTACGACAACAGCTTCGGCCGCTACGACGTCGCGACTCGCCAGACCGTTGGGCAAAAGCCCTACACCGATTACACCGTCAGCAGCGCCAGCGGCTATGTCGACGCCACGCTCAATCAGCACTGGCAATCGCGCCTGGAGCTGGGCCACAGCGAAAATCGCGATACCAAGCGCGATACCCTCAGCGATGATTCCAGTGTGTTCAACACCTATCGCGACTCGGTCAATTGGCAGAACGACCTGACGCTCAATGAGCAAAACAGCCTGATCCTCGGCGGCGACTGGTACGAAGACCGCTTCCACGGCTCCACCACCTTTACCGAAAACAGCCGCTGGAACCGTGCCGCCTTTGTGCAGCATCGCTTTCGCGGGGAGTGGTTTTCCACCGAGCTGGGCCTGCGCCGCGACCAGAACCAGCAGTTCGGCAGCCAGAACAGCTGGAGCGGCACCCTGACCGTGCCGGTCAACCCCGACAATGACCTGCTGCTGAGCTACAGCGAAGGCTTCCGTGCGCCGACTTTCAACGACCTGTACTACCCGCAGACGCAATACAGCAACCCCGACCTGCAACCCGAAACCTCCAAGAGCTACGAGCTGCAATGGCGCAGCCAACTGACTGACAGCACACGCCTGGAAGCCTCGCTGTACCGCACCGACTTGAGCGATGCGATTATCCTCGATCGCACCGGCAAGCCGCAGAACGTGGCGTCGGCGCGCATCAACGGGTTTGAAGCGGCGCTCAAGCAGGACCTGTTCGGCTGGCAAGGCAACCTTGGCCTCGCGGTCATCGACCCGCGCGACCGCGACAGCGGCCACACCCTGGCCCGCCGGGCGCGGCGTACAGTGAGCCTGGACCTGGATCGTCAATTCGATAAGTTGGGCCTGGGTGCCAGCTGGCAGGCGATCAGCAGCAGCTACGACGATGAAGACAATCGCAATCGCCTGGGCGGTTATGCGCTGCTGGGGCTGCGCAGCAGTTGGGCATTGAACCGTGAAGTGTTGCTGTCGGTGAAGGTCGATAACCTGCTGGACAAGACGTACGCCCGCGCGATGTACAGCTACAACGACCCGGCGTTCCTGAACAATCACGATTATCGCGAAGAAGGCCGGGTGTGGATGTTTGGGGTGACCTGGACGCCTGAGATGTGAGGCGTCTGTGCAGGCCTCACCGCCGGCAAGCCAGCGCCTGCGACGGGAATGCGCTCACCCTCTAGCAGCCGGCTTGCCGGCGATAGCGGTCTCACCGGCTCGGCGCAATCACCTCACACAACCGCCCCACCGCCTCCAGCATCTGCCCGCTGGGCCGCTCCAAGCCTTTATCCGGCACCACGCGCACCCGTCCTGCCATCGCCGGCCAGACCTTCCAGGCCTGCAGCTGAGCCGGATCACCCACCAGGATCATCTCGGGATCACGCTGCAACACTGACTCGATGCTGACCTGCGGCGCGGGCAGCTTGAGATCGTCGAACACATTGCGCGCGCCGCACACATTCAACGCATCACTGATGATCTGCCCGCCGCCCACGGTGTACAGCGGCTGGTCCCACACCTGGTAAAACACCCGCAATGGCTCGGCACGTTGATAGCGCTGGCGCAATTCGGCCAGGCGTTGGCGCAACTGCACAGCCAATTGTCGGCCGGCCTCGGCGCGGCCCAGCTGTTCGGCAATCGTCTGGACCTGGGTAGTGAGTTGCTCGAGGCTGTGCGGTTCGGCGACGAAAACCGGGATGTTCAGGCGCTGCAGCTGCTCGCGCTGGGCCGGGCCGACGCTGCCGGGCCAGAGCAGGATCAGGTCGGGCTTGAGGCTGAGCAGGCGCTCCATGTCCAACTGGCCGTACTTGCCAACCGACGGCACGTTGGCCAGCGCTTCCGGGCGCTCACCGCCATCGAGCACGCCGACCAGCAGGTCGGCAGCGCCCAGTTCAGCCACGATTTCAGACAAGGATGGCGCCAGGCTCACCACGCGCTCGGCTGCCCACGCCGGGGCACTCAGCGCCAGCAGCAGGACCGCCAGCCAGTGGCGCTTCATCCCAGTTGACGGGGAATGCGGTAGAGGTAAAAGAGCACCAGGGTCGACAGCGCCAGCAGAAACAGCGGCACCGCTTCCAGGCCGACGAACACCGCCAGCGCACCGATCCATGCGGGTATGGCAGCCACCAGCAACGCCGTGCGCCGGCGAGCCGCGAGGGTGATCCAGGCAGCCGGTTCTTCAGCGGTATCGAGGGCTTTGGCGGTGGCGATCAGCGCGTGTTTATAGCCGTGAAAGTAGCGCAGGCTGAGGAACATCGAGGCCACGCCGGCGATAAAGAATGGCATCGCCAGCACCGGCAGCAGGGACTCGGCCTGGCCAAACACCAGGTTGATCACGAACAGCGGGAGCAGCGCCAGGGCCAGGTACTGCCACCAGTTGAAGGACAGTCGCCGTTTCACCTGGCCGCGGGTCACGCGCGATCAACCTCGCCCTGATGCTCGTTGCCCATCATATGGTCGAGCTTGCTGGCCTTGGTCGCGAGGTAGAGCTTGTTATGCGGGTTGTGCCCGGTGTGCAGCGGCACGCGTTCGGCCACAGTGATGCCCATCTCGGTCAAGGCCTTGACCTTGCGCGGGTTGTTGGTCATCAGGCGCAGGGATTTGACGCCCAAGTGCTCGAGCATCGGCAGGCAGATCGCGTAGTCACGCTGGTCGGCGGCGAAGCCCAGGCGCTCGTTGGCCTCGACGGTATCGGCGCCGCCATCCTGCAGCTCGTAGGCGCGGATCTTGTTCAGCAAGCCAATGCCACGGCCTTCCTGACGCAGGTACAGCAGCACGCCACGACCTTCACGGGCGATAGCCTGCAGCGCGGCTTCCAGTTGCGAACCGCAGTCGCAGCGCTGGCTGAACAGCGCGTCACCGGTCAGGCATTCGGAGTGCACGCGCCCCAGAACCGGCGCGCCATCAGCGATATCCCCCAGGCTGAGCACAACGTGCTCGCGACCGGTGGCTTCTTCGAGAAAGCCGTTCATGGTGAACGTGGCAAAAGGGGTAGGCAGCTTGGAAGCAGCGACGAAAACGACGGGCACCGTGTGCTCCTGATTTCAGTTTTTACAGTGGCGGCCATTGTAACAGCAGGTTCCTACAGACGCTTAAGCTGAATTATCGCTGATAAAGATCAATCGGTTCGATTGGCCTTCATCCCGGTTCTATGCCAGTCAGAACGGATACGGCTGTTTCCAGCGCTCGAAAATCGGCTTCAGCTCGGCATTTTTCACCAGGGTCGCCATGCGCTGGTCGAACAGTGCCATTAACCCCCGTCCACGCTCGTTGTCGGCAAACCCGACATACAACGGCAGTTCGGCAATATGCGTCAGCCTGAAGCGCGCCGGGTCGTCGGCCTGCTTGAGGACGTAGGAAACTTCGGTCAGGGCATCGATGTAGAAGTCGGCCCGGCCGTGCTGCAGCATCGGCAGAATGCCGTCGCGCCGCTGGATCTGGTCGAAACGGTGCACATTGGGCAAGTACTCCTCGTACTTGTAGCCGCGTACCCAGGCCAGGCGGTAATTGCCGAGGGTGGCCACGGTCGGCGTCGCGGTGCTGGCCAGACCGAGCGCGTAGATATGATCGGAATCGAAGTTCCAGTGCGGGTACAACACACCCTGGGCTTCTTCGCGATAGGAACCGACCCAGCCATCCACCTCGCCACGCTGGGTCAGGCCGACCGAACGGGTATAAGGCACGGTGCGGATCTGCAGCCTGATCCCCGCAGGCTCGAACACCTGACGCAGCACATCCCAGGCCAGGCCGCTGCCGTCAGCGTTGGTGTAGTCGTCCCAGGCCTCACTGGCCAGCAGCACCTTGCCGGGCACCACCGGCACTTCCCGCGCCAGGGTGGGCGCCGCGACAGCACACAGCAGTATCAGCAGCCAGCGGCGCACATCCATGGTGACGACCTCCTGCAAAGCCTTGCATCCGTGATAACGCTATAGAGGGTAGCGCAGCTCGCCGACTCAGGGCGCCTCGCGAAAATGCTGATAGCCGCGAACGGCCGGGGTGATGTCCTGCCCGGCAGCATCCAGCAGCGTCACGCCCTGCCCCGCCTCGACCCGGCCGATCACATGGATCGGCCAGCCGCCGGCCAGCAGCGGCGCCAACTCGACAGGCGGCAGGGTGAACGCCAGGACATAATCGTCGCCGCCGCTCAAGGCCGCCACGCGCGCGGCGTCATCACCGACAAACGCCAGCAGCGGCGCCGACAACGGCAACCGCTCGCGCTCGATCAATAGGCTGACGGCCGATGCCTTGGCGATATGCCCGCAATCGGCCAGCAACCCGTCGGAGATATCCATCGCGGACGTAGCCTTGCCACGCAGCGCCAGCCCCAGCGCCAACTGCGGCTGCGGCGACCAGTAATGGGCCAGCAGCGGATCGGCGATGGCCGCGTCGGCGCTGCGCTGCCCCAGGACCAGCGGCAAGGCACCGGCGGCATTGCCGAGCTCACCGCCCACGCACAGCAGGTCGCCCGGCTGCGCACCGCTGCGGGTCAGCGCCTGCCCGGCGGGTACACGACCAAACACGGTCAGGGTCAGGCTCAACGGCCCGCGTGTGGTGTCGCCGCCCACCAGGCCCACACCGCAGCGCTGCGCCATGGCGTTCAAACCCTGGGCATAGCGTTGCAGCCAATCGGCATCGACCGTCGGTGTCGTCAGGGCAAGGGTAAACGCGAGGGGATGGGCGCCCATGGCGGCCAGGTCGCTCACCGCCACGGCCAGCGAGCGCTGGCCGAGCAGGAACGGGTCACAGGGGTCGGCAAAGTGCACGCCGGCCACTAACGTATCGGTGGAGATTGCCAACTGCTCCCCGGCAGGGAGCGCCAGCAGGGCGCAGTCATCGCCAATCCCCAGGGCAATGCCTTCGCCGCCCTGCGCACACGGCGCGGCGGCGAAGTAGGTGTGGATCAGCTCAAACTCACCCATGGGAACTCAAGCGCGGCTTAGCGCTTGTGTTCCTTCACTTCGGCTTCGCGCAGGCGCGGGGCCAGCTTGTCGAGCACGCCGTTGACGAACTTGTGGCCGTCGGTCGAACCGTAGACTTTCGCCAGCTCGATCCCTTCGTTGATCACCACGCGGTACGGCACGTCGACGCGCTTGAGCAGTTCCCAGGTGGACAGGCGCATGACGCACAGTTCAACCGGGTCCAGTTCCTCGATGGTCAGGTCCAGGCAAGGTGCCAGGGCCGTATCGATCTCGGTCAGGTTGGCGTGGACGCCGTGCAGGATGTCGTGGAAGTAGCTCTGGTCGGCGAACGTAAAGTCGTTGTCGACACGAAACTGTGCCTCGATTTCGTTCAGCGAAGCGCCTGCCAGGTGACGCTGGTACAGCGCCTGGGTCGCGAGCTGACGCGCCTTGCGACGCTTCTCGCTCTTGGAGGGCTTGCCGGCATCCGCAGGACGTGGCTCCTGAGGGTTGAACTGATCGCTCTCGTCGGAAATCACTTGGCCTCCAACTGCGACAGCAGGCTGACCATTTCCAGGGCGGACAGGGCAGCTTCAGCGCCTTTGTTACCGGCCTTGGTGCCGGAACGCTCGATGGCTTGCTCGATGGAATCCACGGTCAGCACGCCAAACGCAACCGGCACGCCGAACTCCATGGACACCTGGGCCAGGCCCTTGGTGCATTCGCCAGCCACGTATTCGAAGTGCGGAGTACCGCCACGAATGACCGCGCCCAGGGCGATGATCGCCGCGTATTCACCCTGTTGTGCAACTTTTTGCGCAACCAGTGGAATTTCGAAGGCGCCAGGCGCACGGATGATAGTGATGTCGCTCTCGCTCACACCGTGGCGAACCAGGGCGTCCACGGCACCGCTTACCAGGCTTTCAACCACGAAGCTGTTGAAGCGGCCAACCACCAGGGCATAGCGGCCTTTGGGGGCGATGAAGGTACCTTCGATGGTCTTCAGGGTCATTCGACAAATCTCTTAAAGAGCCGGGACGCGAAAAGTGCGTCCCTCAGTGATGATTTAACCGCGAACAAGGGGCAGGAATCGCCGGCCTTTATTCGGAGGGCACGTATTCTACAACTTCCAGGTCGAAACCGGATATCGCATTAAATTTCATTGGCGCACTCATCAGGCGCATTTTGCGCACACCGAGGTCGCGCAGGATCTGCGAACCGGCGCCGACGATGCTGTAGGTGGTCGGCGTCTTGACCTGGGCATGCTCGGCGGTTTCGCGAATATGCGCGAGCAGGACGTCGCCATCCACCGGGTTGCCGAGCAACAGCACCACACCACTGCCAGCCTCGGAAACCGCAGCCATGGCGGCGCGCAGGCTCCAGCGACCCGGTTGCTTGACCATCAGCAGGTCGCGCAGCGGGTCCATGTTGTGCACCCGCACCAGGGTCGGTTCGTCGGCGCAGATGGTGCCCAGGGTCAGGGCCATGTGCACGTCGCCTGCAACCGAATCACGGTAGGTCACCAGGTTGAATTGGCCCAGTTCGCTGTCCAGCGGCTGCTCGGCAATCCGCTGAACGGTACGTTCGTGGATCATGCGGTAGTGAATCAGGTCGGCAATCGTGCCGATCTTGATGCCGTGTTCAGCGGCGAAGGCTTCGAGTTCGGCGCGACGGGCCATGGTGCCGTCGTCGTTCATCACTTCGCAGATCACCCCGCTCGGCTCGAAACCGGCCATGCGCGCCAGGTCGCAGGCCGCCTCGGTGTGGCCGGCGCGCGCCAGGGTGCCGCCCGGCTGGGCCATCAGCGGGAAGATATGGCCGGGGCTGACAATGTCTTCAGCCTTGGCATCTTTCGCGGCAGCCGCTTGCACGGTGCGCGCGCGGTCGGCGGCGGAGATACCGGTGGTGACGCCGGTGGTCGCTTCAATCGACACGGTGAACTTGGTGCCGAAGCCCGACCCATTGCGCGGCGCCATCAACGGCAGCTTGAGCAGTTCGCAGCGCTCACGGCTCATGGGCATGCAGATCAGCCCACGGGCGTGCTTGGCCATGAAGTTGATGTGCTCGGGCTTGCAGGCCTCGGCGGCCATGATGATGTCGCCTTCGTTCTCGCGGTCTTCGTCATCCATCAGGATGACCATCTTGCCTTGGCGGATGTCTTCAACCAGTTCTTCGATGCTATTGAGCGCCACGCGGCACCCCCTTGGTCAGGATTTCAGGTAGCCGTTAGCGGCCAGAAAACTTTCAGTGATGTTCCCGGCAGTTGGCTCTGCGGCCTTATCGCCCAACAACAGGCGCTCCAGGTAACGGGCAAGCAAGTCGACTTCCAGGTTCACCCGGCGACCCGGCTGGTAGGACGCCATGATGGTTTCGCTGAGGGTGTGGGGAATAATCGTCAGTTCGAATTCGGCGCCATTCACGGCGTTCACGGTCAGGCTGGTGCCATCGACGGTGATCGAGCCTTTGTGGGCGATGTACTTGGCCAGTTCTTTCGGCGCGCGGATGCGAAACTCCACGGCACGCGCATTTTCGCTGCGGGCAACCACTTCGCCGACGCCGTCGACGTGGCCGCTGACCAGATGGCCACCGAGGCGGGTGGTCGGGGTCAGGGCTTTTTCCAGATTGACCGGGCTGCCGGCCTTCAGGTCGTTCATCGCGGTGCAGTCCAGGGTTTCCCGACTGACATCGGCGGCAAAGCCGTTGCCCGGCAGTTCGATGACGGTCAGGCACACGCCGCTGACGGCGATGCTGTCGCCCAGCTTGACGTCGCCGAGGTCGAGCTTGCCGGTTTCAACCAGCAGGCGCACGTCGCCGCCTTTGGGGGTCATGGCGCGGATGCTGCCGATGGATTCGATAATGCCGGTGAACATGGCCTTCTCCTGGAAAACGGTGCGGGCACTTGAGCGCCCGGTCAGAATTATACGCTCGCGGGTGGAAGCGGGACGGCAGTGACTCGCCAGTCGTCGCCTACCGCGCGCATTTCAGTGATCTTGAGTTGGGGGGCGTCGGCCAGTTTCTCAAGCGGCCAGTCCAGCAAAGGCCGCGCGGCGGAGCCGAGGAACTTGCCGGCGACGAAAATCACATACTCGTCGACCAGCCCCTGCTGGGCAAACGCACCGGCCAGGCTTGGGCCGGCCTCCACCAACACTTCGTTGACGCCACGGGCGGCCAGCGCCACCAGTGCCGAGCGCAGGTCGACCTGGCCGTCCACGCCCGGCACCACCAGGCACTCGGGTCCGCGCGGAAACTGGTTTTCCGGGGTCACGCAGGTGATCACCAGCGCGGGGCCCGCCTTGAAGAATGGCGCATTGAGCGGCACCCGCAGGCGCCCGTCGATCAACACGCGCAGCGGTGGGCGCGACAGGGCGAGTGCCGTAGTGTCCGCATCCAGGCCCAGCTCGGCGGCGCGCACGGTCAGGCGGGCGCCGTCGGCCAGCACTGTGTCGGCGCCGGTCAGCACCACGCTGGCCTCGGCGCGCAGACGCTGCACGGCGGCGCGGGCAGCCGGGCCGGTGATCCATTGGCTCTCGCCGCTGGCCATCGCGGTGCGACCGTCGAGGCTCATCGCCAGCTTGACCCGCACAAAGGGCAGGCCATGCTCCATGCGCTTGAGAAACCCAGGGTTCAGCGCACGCGCCTGTGCCTCGAGCACACCGCTGAGCACCTCGATACCCGCCTGAGCCAGGCGCTGCATGCCCCGCCCGGCCACTTCCGGGTTCGGGTCCTGCATCCCGGCGACCACCCGCGCGACGCCGGCGCTCACCAGTGCATCGGCACACGGCGGCGTGCGGCCATGGTGGCTGCAAGGTTCGAGGGTCACGTACACGGTGGCGCCGCGTGCCTTGTCACCGGCGGCGCGCAGGGCGTTGGGCTCGGCATGCGGTTCGCCGGTGCGTTCATGCCAGCCTTCGCCGACCACCTGCCCATCGCGCACAATCACGCAGCCGACCCGAGGATTGGGATGGGTGGTGTACAGGCCCTTGCGCGCCAATTCGAGGGCGCGGGCCATGTAATGGGCGTCGAGGACGGCCTGTTCAGCAGAAGGTGGGTTCATTCTTTGACCGGCTCACGGGCCAGGCGGTCGATCTCTTCGCGGAACTCATTGAGGTCCTGGAAGCGTCGATACACCGAAGCGAAACGGATATAGGCGACTTCGTCGAGCTTTTGCAGCTCGCCCATCACCAGCTCTCCAACCACCAGGCTCTTGACCTCGCGCTCGCCGGTCGCACGCAGCTTGTGCTTGATATGCACCAGCGCCGCTTCCAGCCGCTCGACACTCACCGGGCGTTTTTCCAGGGCGCGCTGCATACCGGCGCGCAGTTTTTCTTCGTCGAAGGGCTGGCGGCTGCCGTCGGACTTGATCAGCCGTGGCAACACCAGTTCGGCGGTTTCAAAGGTGGTGAAACGTTCACCGCAGGCCAGGCATTCGCGCCGGCGACGCACTTGATCGCCCTCGGCGACCAGACGCGAGTCAATGACCTTGGTGTCGTTGGCACCGCAGAAGGGACAGTGCATGGTGGCAGGCAACAAAAAAAGGGAGGGCCATGGTAGCGCATCCCCGTGGCAAGACAAGCCATAGCCTTTACGGTATATAGGCTGACTATTATGTTTCATATTTTTTAAGCCACGGATTTTGTCCTTTCTGGAGCCGTACATGCAGTTACGACCACTTGTTTTGCTTACCCTGTTCAGTTTCCTGGTCGCCTGCAGCAGCGAAGCCCCCAAGCCGGCCGCGCCTCAACCCACGCCTGCGCAAGAGAAAAAAGTCCCAGGCATCGAGGACCTCGGCCCCCTGCCCGCTTACCAGCGTGAAATCAGCGGCAGCCTGACCAACGTGCCGGCCGGCGCCGAAGTCGAGATGGCGCTGCTGGTCATCGATGACCGTTCGCGCCCGCAACAACTGCTGGCCAGCAGTGTGCTGACCGGCAATGGCCAGCCGCTCGCCTTCCGCCTGCGCTACAACCCCGAAGCCTTCCCGGCCGGTGCGCGGGTTGAATTGCGCGGTCGCGCCAGCCAGTCCGGCCAGTTGATCCTGCACCTGCCCGCCGTGCGCATCACCCAGCCGATCACCCAGACCACCGGCCCCCTGCAACTCGTCAAGGCACCATGACGCCACCGCTGGACCTGCAAGCCGCGCTGAGCGAGCTGATCGGCGACGCGCACTTGGTGCCCTGCCGTTTGCCGGGCACCGAGTTGTCGTTGTGGTTGCTTGACGCCGACAACATGGACCGCGCTTTCAGCCCCGAAGAAACCCGGCGCATCCTGCACGAGCCGCCTTACTGGAGCTTTTGCTGGGCCAGCGGCCTGGCTCTGGCACGCTACCTGGCGGCGAACCCGCAATGGGTTGCGGGAAAACGCGTGCTCGACTTCGGCGCCGGCTCCGGTGTGGCCGCGATTGCGGCGCTCAAGGCCGGTGCGCTGGAAGTGGTGGCCTGCGATCTGGATCCGCTGGCGTTGGCGTCCTGTCGGGCGAATGCCGAGCTCAATGGTGTAGAGCTAAGCTACTCGGCGGACTTTTTCGCCGAAGCCGACCGCTTCGACCTGATCCTGGTCGCCGACGTGCTCTACGATCGGGCCAACCTGCCGCTGCTGGACCAGTTCCTGAGCCGAGGCCGCGAAGCGTTGGTGGCGGATTCGCGCGTGCGTGATTTCCAGCATCCGGATTACCGGCGGCTGGAGATCCTGGATGCGCTGACGTTGCCGGATTTGGCGGAGCCTTGGGAGTTTCGCAAGGTGAGCCTGTACCATTCGCGGCGTTCTTGAGGCCATCGCCGGCAAGCCAGCGCCTGCAGGTGAGCGCATTCGCCTGCTGGACACGCTTTCAGCCAATCGCGCCAGCCCTTATAGTTGCCCCATTCCCGCTTTATTCGAGACGCCCCATGAGTGAGCCCACGCCGTACATCTTCGATGTCACCACCGCCAACTTTGATCAGGCAGTGATCCAGAACTCCTTCGAAAAACCCGTGCTGGTGGATTTCTGGGCCGAGTGGTGCGCGCCGTGCAAGGCGCTGATGCCGATGCTCGCGCAGATCGCCGAGAGCTATCAGGGCGAGTTGCTGCTGGCCAAGGTCGATTGCGATGCCGAGCAGGATATCGTCGCGCGGTTTGGCATTCGCAGCCTGCCGACCGTGGTGCTGTTCAAGGATGGCCAGCCGGTCGACGGCTTTGCCGGGGCGCAGCCGGAGTCGGCGGTGCGGGCGATGCTGGAGCCGCATGTGCAGATGCCACCACCGGCCGCGGCAGATCCGCTGGAGCAGGCCCAGGCGCTGTTTGCCGACGGCCGCATCAGCGATGCCGAAGCGGTGCTGGTGGCGCTGCTGGGCGAGGACAATACCAACGCCGCGGCGTTGATCCTGTATGCGCGCTGCCTGGCCGAGCGCGGTGAGCTGGGTGAAGCCCAGACTGTGCTGGACGCGGTCAAGAGCGACGATCACAAGGCCGCCCTCGCCGGGGCCAAGGCGCAAATCACCTTCCTGCGCCAGGCCGCCGACCTGCCGGACGCTGCCGACTTGAAAAGCCGCCTGGCGCAAGACCCGCAGGACGACGAAGCGGCTTATCAACTGGCCATCCAGCAACTGGCGCGCCAGCAGTACGACGCGGCGCTCGAAGGCTTGCTCAAGCTGTTTATCCGCAATCGCAGCTACAGCGAAGGCTTGCCGCACAAGACCTTGCTGCAGGTGTTCGAACTGCTGGGCAATGATCACCCGCTGGTGACCGCGTACCGCCGCAAGCTGTTTGCCGCGCTGTACTAATCGCCGATCCAACTGTACAGCGGCGTATCCCCGCCGCTGCTCACCTTGACCTTGGCACTATGGCGCAGGCGCACCAGCAGGCGCTTGCCCGCCGACGCGTCGCCCGCCAAACCTTCAAGCTGGTCGAGCAACTCCAGGCCGTTCAGTTGGCCGGCGTTGCGCAACAGGTCCTGGGCGCCCTGCCACTGGTCGTCATTGTGCTTGGCCGGCGCCACCGGCGCGGCAGCCGCGCTCGTCACGGGCGCAGCCTGCAACTGCGCGCCGAGTCGCGCCCAATCGCCGTCATCCAGTTCCAGCGTCAAGTCCACCGGCAGGTCGCCGACGGTTCCACGAATTCGCAACATCGTCCTTACTCCTGCACTTTTCTGACGGGCATGCTCCCATGCGGCTTGCGCAACGCCAAGCGGGCGGTCAAACTCTCGGCACTATTGTTATAAGATCACATAACAAAACTTTCATGTTCTGGAGCCTTCTCATGCGCCGTCTGCTGCTTGCTTTGCCGTTTGCCCTGTTGCCACTCGCCATCGCCCATGCTGCCGACGAGCACGACCATGAACACGAGCACGGCAGCCTGGGTGCCCACGAACACGGCGTCGGTCGCCTCAATGCCGTACTCGACGGCCAGGCCCTGGAGCTTGAGCTGGACAGCCCGGCGATGAACCTGGTGGGCTTCGAACACCTGGCCACCACCGCTGCAGACAAGGCCAAGGTCGCCGCTGCACGCAAGCAGCTGGAAAACCCTGTCGCCCTGTTCAACCTGCCCAAAAGTGCCGGTTGCGTCGTGAGCACCCAGGAACTCAACAGCCCACTGTTCGGCGACAAACCCGAAGTTGACCACGACGACGATGATGACGATCACGACGCCAAAGACAGCGCCCACGAGCATCATCACGACCACAGCGAAATCCACGCGCATTACCAATTCACCTGCGCCACGCCGACAGCCCTGAGCAACCTGGACCTGAGCCAGGTGTTCAAGACTTTCCCTGCCACGCAGAAAATCCAGGTACAACTGATCGGCCCGAGCGGCCAGCAAGGTGTCGAAGCGACGGCACAGGCAGCTACCCTGAAATTTTGAGTTCATGCCTCAGTCAAGGTGGAAGCTGGCTTGCCTGCGATAGCATCGATGCAGTGTTTCTGCCACACCGCGTCGCTTGCATCGCAGGCAAGCCAGCTTCCACACCTGATCGGTGTCATCATCCAAATCAAACCAGACCAGACCACTGACTCCCCATGACCCAAGCGTTAATCGAACTGTCTGACCTGGGCTTCAACTGGCCCGGCCACCCACAGTTGCTGGACATCCCCGCGTTCCGCCTGGAAGCAGGGGAAACCCTGTTTCTCAAGGGGCCGAGCGGCAGTGGCAAAACCACCTTGCTCGGCCTGCTCGGCGGCGTGCAGAAGCCCAGCCGCGGCAGCATTCGCCTGCTCGGCCAGGAGCTGACCGAATTCTCGGCCGGCGCCCGCGACCGCTTTCGCGTCGACCATACCGGCTACATCTTCCAGCAGTTCAACTTGCTGCCGTTCCTGTCGGTGCGCGAAAACGTCGAGCTGCCCTGCCACTTTTCCAAGCTGCGTGCGCAGCGGGCGATCCAGCGCCACGGCAGTGTCGACCAGGCTGCTGCCACCCTGCTCGCGCACCTGGGCTTGAAGGACCGGGACTTGCTGGAGCGCCGCGCCGACTCGCTGTCGATCGGCCAGCAACAACGCGTTGCCGCCGCCCGTGCGTTGATCGGCCAACCAGAATTGGTGATCGCCGACGAGCCCACCTCGGCCCTGGACTACGACGCCCGCGAAGCCTTCATCCAGTTGCTGTTCGCCGAATGCCGCGAGGCCGGCGCCAGCCTGTTGTTTGTCAGCCATGACCAGAGCCTGGCGCCGCTGTTCGACCGCAACCTGTCGCTGGCCGAACTCAATCGCGCCGCCACGCCCGCAGAGGTTTGAGATGTATTTGTTCCGTCTAGCCATGGCCAGCCTGGCGAACCGCCGCTTTACTGCGATCCTCACCGCCTTCGCCATCGCCTTGTCGGTGTGCCTGCTGCTGGCGGTGGAACGCGTGCGCGTTGAGGCGCGCAACAGCTTTGCCAGCACCATCAGCGGCACCGACCTGATCGTCGGCGCCCGCTCCGGCTCGGTCAACCTGCTGCTGTACTCGGTGTTTCGCATCGGCAACGCCACCAACAACATCCGTTGGGACAGCTACGAACACTTCGCCGCCAGCCCCCAGGTGAAATGGGCCATCCCGATTTCCCTGGGCGACTCCCACCGCGGCTACCGCGTAATGGGCACCAACGAATCCTACTTCGAGCACTACCAGTACGGCCGCAAGCAGAACCTTGAACTGGCCAGCGGCCGCGCCTTCGCCACTGACCCGTTCGAGGTGGTGCTCGGCGCCGAAGTCGCCGATGCGCTGCATTACAAGCTCGGCGACAAGCTGGTACTGGCCCACGGCGTGGCAGTGGTCAGCCTGGTGAAACACGATGACAAGCCGTTCACCGTGGTCGGCATCCTCAAGCGTACCGGCACACCAGTGGACCGCACGCTGCATATCAGCCTGGGCGGCATGGAAGCGATCCACATCGACTGGCACAACGGCGTGCCCGCCCAGGGCAAAGGCCGCATCAGCGCCGACCAGGCGCGCAACATGGACCTCACCCCGCAGGCCATCACCGCGTTCATGCTCGGCCTGAACAACAAGATTTCCACCTTCGCGCTGCAACGCGAGATCAACGAGTTCCGTGGCGAGCCGATGTTGGCGATCCTGCCGGGCGTGGCGCTGCAGGAGCTGTGGAGCATGATGGGCACCGCCGAAAAAGCCCTGTTCGTGATCTCGCTGTTCGTGGTGCTGACCGGGCTGATCGGCATGCTCACGGCGATCCTCACCAGCCTCAACGAACGCCGCCGCGAAATGGCGATCCTGCGTTCGGTGGGCGCACGGCCCTGGCATATCGCGACCTTGCTGATCTTCGAAGCCTTTGCACTGGCCTTGTCCGGCGTGATCGCGGGGGTCGGCCTGCTGTACGTGTGCATCGCCGCGTCGCGCGGGTATCTGCAGGCCAATTACGGCCTGGACCTGCCGATGTCGTGGCCGAGCGAATATGAATGGACGCTGCTGGCCGGTATCCTCGGCGCAGCGCTGTTGATGGGCAGCGTGCCCGCGTGGCGCGCCTATCGACAATCCCTGGCCGATGGCCTGTCCATACGTTTATGAGGAAGGCTTTGATGCGTCGCGTCCTGTTTGCACTGTTTCTGCTGATGGCCCTGCCGGCCTGGGCCGCTGAGCCTAAAGAGCTGACCTGGTCGGAGCTGATCCCGCCGGATGCCGAACCGGAAATACCGAACATGCAGCCGCTGCACAACTTGTCCGGGATGGCCGACGCGCTGGAGTCGGCGCCAGCGGCCAAGCAGGAAATGCCCCACGCGCCGGTGGTACAGGGCCTCGATGGCCAGCATATTCGTCTGCCGGGATATATCGTGCCGCTGGAAGTCAGCGAAGCAGGCCGCACCACCGAGTTCTTGCTGGTGCCGTATTTCGGCGCGTGCATCCATGTGCCACCGCCGCCGTCGAACCAGATTGTGCATGTGAAAAGCGAAGTCGGCGTGAAGCTCGATGAGCTGTACCAGCCGTACTGGATCGAAGGCGCGATGCAGGTCAAACCGTCCACCAGCGAGCTGGCCGACGCCGGTTACCAGATGGACGCCGAGAAGATTTACATCTACGAACTGCCGCAATAGCGCTGATCGACCTTTCATTGAGCTGAGTCAAAAGATCGAGCGGAACGATCTTTACCATTGGACGTACAACTTTTAAACGTCCTTTTGGAGCTCCCATGAACAAGTCTCTGCTCGGCGCGTCCCTCTTCGCGCTCGCCCTCGCCGCCCCGGTCGTCCACGCTCACGAAGCGGGCGATATTCTGGTGCGCGCCGGTGCAATCACCGTGAACCCGAAAGCCGACAGCGGTCACGTGAAGGTTGACCAGGGTCCATTGGCGGGCACCAACCTGGGCGGCAAGGCGACCATGAGCAGCGACACCCAGCTGGGCTTGAACTTTGCCTACATGCTGACCAACCACGTGGGTATCGAGCTGCTGGCGGCCACCCCGTTCGAGCACGACGTGAAGATCAAAGGCACCGCCCTGAGCCCGGCCAACGGCAAGCTCGGCACCCTCAAACACCTGCCGCCGACCCTGAGCGTCGTGTACTACCCGCTGGACAACAAGTCTGCGTTCCAACCGTATGTGGGCGCCGGTATCAACTACACCTGGATCTACGACGAACACGTCGGCAGCCGCGCACAGGGCGAAGGCTTCAGCAACTTCAAGGCCGAGAACTCCTGGGGCTGGGCGGCGCAGATCGGCGCGGACTACATGATCAACGACAAGTGGATGATCAACGCCCAGGCGCGCTACATCGACATCAGCACCAAGGCGACCGTGGAAAACAACGCCGTGGCACCTGGCACTCGCGCCAAGGTAAACGTTGATGTGGACCCGATGGTGTACATGGTGGGCATCGGCTACAAGTTCTAACCCAGGTTCCACTCACGCTGCATAACCTATGTGGGAGCGGGCGGGTGCAGGAGCTGGCTTGCCTGCGATAGCATCGCCTCGGTGCAACTGACAGACCGAGGCGATTTTATCGCGGGCAAGCCCGGCTCCCACCCCC